>JBGCFL010000177.1:0-8959 GCA_045106975.1 Ekhidna sp.
CAGCTAAAGGCTGAAGCCACTCAAAACCAATAAAGGTAAAGGTCATTTCAGGTTGAATAAAAGTACGATTTACCCAACCAGTAAAAATGGCCCCAATGGTTTCTGCAGCGGCAAGAAAGCCGAAACAGATTCTAAAAAGAACCAAAGAGCTATTGTCGACCTGTTTGCCAAGAAACTTTCTTGTATTGGAAATCATACTATTATTTTTCTCAAACCAATACGAACTTAAGATGTCTTAAATGATTTTCCCTAAAAAGGGGTAATAAAAAAGGAAGCGCTTAGCTTCCTTTAAAATATCAATGTAGTAAGTATGAAGAGGGATTTTTACACTACCATATTGAAATTACCTTGTTCTTTAACGACTAATAAAATTTTGAGTTTTCTCGTTTACCATTGTTTAACGATTGACTTTTAACTTTAATCGAAATGATAACCTTACTGATTCTCAATTGTTAGAAATGAAGCGAAAAACGTGCCATTAATTTCGATCAAGAAGTTCAATGTTTTTTGATATAATATTCTTTACAAGTAGGGCGAAATAGACAATTTATTTGGACAGTATTTGCCTCAGAAATTGATTGAGAATTTTAATCAACTATTTTTGCGCAAAATCTAATAGAAATGAGTGTTCTTGTAAATAAAGATTCTAAAATTATTGTTCAAGGTTTCACTGGAACCGAAGGTACCTTTCATGCTGGTCAAATGATCGAGTATGGATCGAATGTAGTTGGTGGAGTAACTCCAGGAAAAGGTGGTCAAAAACATTTAGACAAACCTGTTTTTAATACAGTTCAAGATGCAGTAGATGCAACAGACGCTGATGTAACTATCATATTTGTACCTCCAGCTTTTGCTGCAGATGCGATTATGGAAGCTGCAGATGCTGGCATTAAAGTAATTGTTACAATTACGGAAGGTATTCCTGTTAAAGATATGATGAGTGCAAAACCTTACGCAAGAGCGAAAGGAGCTGTACTTGTAGGTCCTAACTGCCCTGGGGTAATTACTCCAGGAGAAGCTAAAGTAGGCATCATGCCAGGTTTTGTGTTCGAAAAGGGAAGGGTAGGTATCGTTTCTAAATCAGGAACATTGACATATGAAGCTGCTGATCAGGTTGTAAAAGCCGGAATGGGTATTTCTACGGCAATTGGTATTGGTGGTGATCCAATAATAGGAACATCTACTAAAGAAGCTGTTCAAATGCTGATGGAAGATCCTGAAACTGATGGAATAGTTATGATTGGAGAAATTGGTGGTCAGTATGAAGCTGATGCTGCCAAGTGGATTCAGGAAAATGGAAACAAAAAGCCAGTAGTTGGTTTCATCGCAGGACAAACAGCGCCTCCAGGAAGAAGAATGGGGCATGCAGGAGCAATCATCGGAGGTAAAGATGATACTGCTGAAGCCAAAATGAGAATTATGGGTGAGTGCGGACTTCACGTGGTTGACTCTCCTGCAGACATTGGAGCAGTGATGAAAAAAGCTTTGGGCTAAACTTAAGTTTCAAAATAATATTAACCTGTGGATTAGCTTTCACAGGTTTTTTTGTGTCTACAATTTTTATGAAACTTCAATTAACGTAGTTTAACTACAGGAAAAGTCCTTTGAGCCTAGCTTTACCTCTCAAAAGAAAAGCTGTTAAATTATATTTTATCATCAGGCAACCATTCTTACCTAATCCACATTCTACCTTTCAAATGCAATTGGTTAATACACAAGACCTCATTAAAAAGTGCCAGTCACAAAACAAGAAAGCTCAAGAGGAGCTTTATGGAAGACTGAGTATTCCGATGATGGGAGTGTGTTTAAGGTATTTGAAAAATAGAGAAGACGCTGAGGAAGTATTACTTAGTGGCTTTTTTAAAGTTTTCAAAAACCTAGAAAAATTCACATATGAAAATGAAATCGCATTTTTTGCTTGGGTAAAGCGAATCATGATAAACGAGTCTCTAATGTTGCTTCGAAAAAATAAGCAAATTCAGATTTTGGCTATTAATGAGGACTTAGATTTTGAAGACGAACTCTCTTCATTAAATGAATTAGAAACAGCGGATATACTAAAGACAATTCAGCAAATTCCATTAGGCTATAGAACCGTCTTTAACCTCTATGAAGTGGAAGGCTATTCGCACAGAGAAATCAGCAAAACACTTGATATTTCAGTGGGGACATCAAAATCTCAGCTTTTCAAAGCAAAGAAAATGTTACGTGAATTATTAGAATCTGAACACGACGGATATGGGACATAAAACATTATCAGACAAGCTTGATAAAATCAAAAAAGAAGACTTAGGTATTCATTTTGATCAAGCACTTCTTTGGGAAGATCTCAGTATGAAGTTAGAAACTAAGAAGAAAATCTTTACAGAAAAGAAATTGATGCTAGCTGCATGCATCACATTACTTATCCTCTTCTTACCTATGTTTTTGATGAGAGATACTAAGCCAGGGCAACTAGCGATTGACATTCATACAGTAGAAGATGTCAGCCTAAAACAAGAAAAAATAATTTCAATTGCAGATAATCGGATTACAGAGAAAGAAGAGGAAATTAAAAAAACGCCAATCTATTCGGTAAGTAAAAAAAGCGTCAGCTTAGCGCTGGCCAATCCAGTTGAATTAGGAAAAGTTCAATTGCTGCCAATTCAAGAACCTCAAAAAGAAACGAAAAAAGGGCGATCATTCGCCGATCAAGATATTTCCATAATACAGGCTAGCCTAGGAACGCCTTCAATTGGAAGAGAGAAAAGTGTGTCATTAAGAGCTCAATTACACACTAGCTCAAAACCTGTTCAATTAAACAATCAAGCATTAAAAATTAAGCTCTTTGAGAGATCGAATCAGTAGTTATTCGAACATTTCTTACTGAGCTTCAAAAATTATAAATATGAAAACGAATAAAATATTAGTCGTAGGAATACTCCTATTCGGTACATTTTTGGGAAAGGCGCAAGACATTGTCAACCCTTATCCTGATACTTTGAAAATCGAAACCGATTCCCAAATAGAAGTGGCTTTCTCATTTTATCGAATGAGTGATAAAAAAGCATACCTGACAGATGACCTATGGAAATCCATCCTAGGAGTGATGGAATCATCAGTAGAATCGTCTCTTTATCAAGAGGGGATAGTGGTTTCATATCAGAAGATTAAAAAAGGCGATGCTGAAGTAGCCAGAGTCAAAGTGGACGAATTAAAGGATAAGTCAGACGTTTTTACAATAGATAAAGAAGGGATGAAGGAAGTCTACTCAAATCGAATTGATTTTGTCATATATCAACCTAAACTTTCTATCTCTTTTTCAATGGAGGACCTTGCAGATTTGGAGGAGATCAAAGAACTAAGTGTGGAGTCTGTATGGGAACAGGTAGATCAAAAATTTGAGAATGAAGGAACCAGAAATTTATACAACGGAAACGGGGTGTTTAAGTATGGTAAAGCCAATCTAGATGGGATTGTTGGCGGACCTGCTGTAATCGATCAGATTGAACTATCTGGCGGTATAGGTTTAGGCTTTTATAGAGACAGATTTGTGCCAGATATCAACTTTAAATTAGCTGTGGGTTTTCCAGATAGGTTGGGGAACCAAGACATTCAATTTGGACTGCTCTATACTCAACAATACTTTTTTGATAAAAATGTTGAGCAAGAATATGACTTAAATGTAAATGGATTTTTGTCTGCTTTTTTTTCTAAATCATTTAGAAAGGACTACAAAATTGGAGTAGGCGCAGGTAAACTTCTACAACAAAATGGCGATTTCTATCAAGGAGATACGTATAAATTTTCTTTGTATACGCAGAAAAGGGATTCAAGAGTTAATCTTACTCCTGAGTTAATTTTTACTGAAAATTTCAAGAAAGCGTTTCCAGCTTTGAAGTTTGGTTTGTCCTTTTAGCCTTAACTAGAATTCAAAGACTATTAAAAAGCCTCTTTCTTAAAAAGGAAAGAGGCTTTAAAATCCATTTTTCCACATTGGAGGAAATTGGTTGTTATTACCTGCTCAGTAACTCTAGCATTTCATCTTGCATGGACTGGCCTCCATCTTCGTTATACCACTTCTGAAGCTCTACTTGAAATTCTTTGTAGGGAATTTTGTTCTCATCTTTTCTCCATCCATCGTATAATTCTTGAGCCGTTTTAGGTCTTGGACCCCATGTAAATAAGACTTCAAATTGATCATCTGTTACAATCAATTTTGGAATAGATTTTCCTCCATTTGTTAGAAATTTATCCATTAATTCAGGATTGGTATCTCGTAACACCATTCTCAAATCAATATTATCATTTAACTCTGAGATTGCAGATAAAACGGGCACTCCATTCGCTGCATCTCCACACCAACTCTCAGTTATAAGTATCCAGTTTTGCTTCTCTTGAATGGAGGAAATTTGATTGACTAAATCATCTTTTAGCTTTACTGTTTTACCAATGCGTTTACTTCGTTGGGCGTTTAGTTTAGTATAATAGATAAGGTCTTCTTTCTGCTCTCCAGTAGTTTTTCCTTCCTTAGCGTAATCCTGCATCATGTTCGAATACTCAGATGAAGAAAAGGAGTCAGTAATTGACTTTTGAATTATCTCTTTTGTGTTAGTCATTTTGTGAAATTTTAATAAATACAATTCCAAGTACTTGATTAGTTCAGCCGAAAACAAAAAAGGCTAAAGTATCCTCTAGAAGACTTTAGCCCTTTGCGTTTTATTTAAAATAAAGATCACATATGTATCGGTCTATTCTCTGTAGCAGCGAGTGCTGCTTCTTTGAATGCCTCCATGTATGTTGGGTGTGCATGTGACATTCGAGCAATGTCTTCAGCTGATGCCCTAAATTCCATTGCAGTGACCCCAGCAGCAATCATATCAGCAGCTCTAGCTCCTATGATATGAACTCCTAAAATTTCATCTGTATCCTTATCAGCTAATATTTTTACTAAACCCTCTGTATCCATACTGGCTCTAGCTCTACCTAATGCCTTATAAGGAAATTTACCTGTTTTGTATTTTTTACCTTCTTCTTTTAGCTGCTCTTCAGTTTTACCAACAGAAGCAACTTCTGGCCATGTATAAACTACGCCAGGAATCAGGTTGTAGTTGATATGAGGTTTTTGTCCCATGATGGATTCTGCAACAAATACTCCTTCTTCCTCTGCCTTGTGAGCAAGCATTGCCCCTTTCACCACATCGCCAATCGCGTAAATATTGTCAACATTTGTTCTTAAATGATCGTCTACTTCAACTCTTCCTCTGTCATCCATTTTAACACCAGCTTTATCCAAGCCTAGCTTATCAGTGTAAGGTTTTCTTCCAATAGAAACCAAGCAATAATCGCCTTTAATTTCCACTGTCTCACCTTTCTTATTCTCTGCTTTCACAGTCACATTCTTACCCTTCTTCTCTACGCCGGTCACTTTGTGACCTAAGTAATATTCAAACCCAATTCCTTTTAATGACTTTTGAAGCTCTTTTCCCATTGTAGAATCCATCGTTGGAACAAGACTGTCTAAATATTCCACTACAGAAACTTTTGCTCCCAGCCGGGCATAAACAGAACCCAATTCTACACCAATTACACCACCACCGATCACAATCATGTGTTTTGGCACTTCTTTCAATTCTAGTGCTTCTGTACTCGTAATGACTCGTTCTTTATCTAACTCGATAAATGGGAGATTGGCTGGCTTTGAACCTGTAGCAATAATTACTTTTTCAGCAGTGATTTTCTCTTTCTTTTCTCCATCAATCTGAATAGTATTCTTATCCAAGAAGCTCCCCATTCCATGAAAAACATCAATCTTGTTTTTCTTCATTAAGTAATCAATCCCTTCTACATTCTGCTTCACAACATCTGCTTTTCTTCCGATCATCTGTTTGATGTTCACCTTGGGCTTATTGATGTCAATCCCGTGTGTTTTGAAAGTATGTTCTGCGTTGTGAAAATGCTCCGATGAATCCAAAAGTGCTTTTGATGGAATACACCCTACATTCAAACAAGTACCACCAAGGGTATCATACTTTTCTATGATGGCGGTTTTCATTCCTAGCTGCGCACATCTGATTGCTGCAACATATCCACCAGGACCCGAACCTATTACTACTACTTGATAATCCATTTTTTATTGATTTAAGTACTAAGTACAAGGTACTGAGTACTATGATAAACTTTGTTTTAATTTGAAAATCATGTTGGAAATGGAAGATATATCTTCAACAATTCTTATCGAATTCTGCTCAGAAATAAATCCCATTCGTTCTGAAAGCAACGCTTGAGTCTCTAGTTCAAAAGCAGATCCTTGAGCTATGCCCAAGAATTGTCTAAATTCTCCATTTGTATTTCTTCCAGCGCCTTCAGCAATATTAGATGCAATCGACACAGAGCATCTTCTCATTTGAGAAACCAAACCAAATCTTTCATCTGATGGAAATTCTTTAGTAAGCCCATAGATCAAGTACGACAAATCCATTGATTTCTTCCAAACATTAAGTTCCTTATATCTGTGCATCCTTGTACTTTGTTCCTAGTACTTAATACTATTTATACCCCCAACAAAAGTCGAGTTGGATCTTCAAGCAGCTGCTTTACTCTCACCAAGAAGCTAACCGATTCTCTTCCATCGATGATTCTATGATCATAGGAAAGGGCTAAATACATCATTGGTCTCACTACTACTTCTCCGTTTTCAACCACTGCTCTTTCTACAATATTGTGCATTCCTAAGATTGCAGATTGAGGTGCATTGATGATTGGAGTTGACATCATTGATCCGAAAATTCCACCATTGGTCAAAGTGAAAGTTCCTCCTTGCATTTCATCTATACTCAGTTTATTCTCTCTTGCCTTTGTGGCCAATCTAACAACTTCTTTTTCTATTTGTACGAAGCTTAGTGATTCAGCATTTCTAATAACTGGCACCACTAAACCTTTAGGAGCTGATACTGCGATGGAAATGTCACAATAATCGTTGAAGACCATTTGGTTATCATCAATCATAGCATTTACTGCTGGCCACTCTTGCAACGCTACGCAACATGCTTTTGTGAAGAATGACATGAACCCAAGACCAACCTGATTCTTCTCCTTGAATTCTTCCTTATGCATCTTTCTTAGATCCATAATCGGCTTCATATTCACCTCGTTGAAGGTGGTCAGCATCGCCGTTTCATTTTTCACAGACACCAATCGCTTAGCTACCGTCTTTCTCAAAGAAGACATTTTCTCTGTACGCTGCTCTCTGCTTACTCCTCCACCAAAAGTTGGCGCCTCAAATTGAGGTTTTGATGGCTTGCTGTCTGCCGGTTTTGCGTCAGGTTTGCCTGAAGGTTTTTTTGCATTTTGTGCATCTTCCTTCGTAATTCTTCCATCTCTTCCTGAGCCTTTCACATCAGACGCAGAAATGCCTTTTTCATCTAAAATTTTAGATGCTGCTGGCGATGCATGTCCTGTAGCGTATGTTTTTTCTCCAGAATTTGCTGAAGTACTATCATTACTGAATGAAGAGGATTCACTACCAGAAGATGCTGCAGGTGCTGACCCTTCCATCACTTCAATCTTGCAGATCATTGCACCAATTTCCAGAGTATCTCCTTCTTGAGCTACAATTTGCAATTTTCCTTGTGCCTCAGCCGTCAAATCAAATGTAGCCTTATCCGATTCTATTTCAGCGATAATTTCATCTAGTTCTACAAAATCACCGTCTGCTTTGGACCAAGTAGAAATAGTCACCTCTGTGATAGATTCACCAACAGCAGGAACTTTCATTTCCAGTATTTCGCCTGTCGCTTTAGACTCTTCACTACTTGAAGAAGATTCTTGTGATGATGACTCGTCTTTCTTCTCAGAAGACGTAGAATCTCCTCCGCTTGCGCTTTCATCTATTTCACAAAGAGTTCCTCCTATCTCCACCGTGTCTCCTTCTTGTGCTTTGATAGACAATTTTCCTGCTGCTTCTGCAGTTACTTCAAAAGTGGCTTTATCGGACTCAAGCTCACAAATGACTTCATCCATTTCCACAATATCACCATCGCTTTTAGTCCATGATGCTACGGTCACTTCCGTGATGGATTCGCCAACCGCAGGTACTTTCATTTCTAGACTCATATTTCTTTGTTTAATTTCTGTGTGATTTTTTTAAAAAATTCAACTCCCCCTATAGTCAAATGATGAACGGAGAGTAGTTTTTCTATACTTCTTTCATGGATTACATGTCAAATGCTTTTTTAACCAATTCCACTTGCTCCTTCTTATGAACCTTAGAGAATCCAGTGGCAGGAGAAGAACCCAGTTTTCTAGCAACTGGTGTAAAGTCCATATCAATACGTGTTTTTATAAAACTCCATGCGCCCATGTTCATTGGTTCCTCCTGAACCCAAACTAATTTTACTTTACCAAATTTCTTTAGCATGGCGTCCACTTGTTTTTGAGGGAAAGGATATATCTGCTCTATCCGAACAATGGCAATATCTTTGGCTTTTCTCTTTTTCTGCTCTTCTAAAAGGTCGAAATATACTTTTCCAGAACAGAATAACACTTTCTTCACACTCTTTGCAGTCACGTAACTATCAGGAATTATTTCTTCAAATTTTCCTTTCGTGAATGCAGAAACTGGTGAAGCGACACCAGGATGTCTTAACAACGATTTTGGAGAGAATACTACAGCAGGTTTTCTGAATTCCCATGTCACTTGTCTTCTCATTAAATGGAAGATGTTTGCTGAGGTGGTCAGATTGGCAATGACAATGTTTTCATCCGCACACATTTGAAGGAATCGTTCCATTCTAGCACTCGAATGCTCTGGTCCTTGCCCTTCGTACCCATGAGGTAAAAGCATTACCAAACCGTTCATTCTCTGCCATTTAGTTTCAGCACTAACGATGAATTGATCGATCATGATCTGAGCGCCGTTGGCAAAATCACCGAACTGTGCTTCCCAAATCACCAAGGCATTTGGAGTAGCCATGGCATA
>JBGCFL010000178.1:0-5736 GCA_045106975.1 Ekhidna sp.
ATTCATTAAATCAAGATCTTTCTTCTCATGTTTTCTACCTTCTTTGTAAGTAACCTCCACCCCTGTATCTATTCCTTTTGAAATAAATAGTAGTTTAGAACCTTTCGCTTCAGATACGAATGGATAGCGTTTATTTTGAGAGCTTGTTTCAATAATGAATCGCTTTACATAGAAATTCTTCGATTCTGCGTCGTAATGAATCGCATTGAAGGATGAATCTGCATCAAGCTTGTAAATACCTAAAATACTATTGAACTCATAATGATTGGTCAACTCAAAAGAAGTGACTTCATAAGACCCCTCTTTGTAAAATACAGCCACTTGATCTTCTGACTGGAAATTACCTAAGTGATCTCCTCTTTCATCCCTATTCAAACGACCTATGGTAGCGTCATACCAAATATCCACTCCCCCAAGCGTAGACTTTCCTTCCTCTTTCAAAGTCACCTTTCGCACAGGATATTTCGTCATCGTATTTCCTCCAGCTCCCCTTCCTTTGATCTCTAATTCAGCAAAATCGAAATCAAAGATCTTCTTACGAGCAGAACTAGATTGTGTCAAATTCACCTGAATGATTTCTGCCTCGCCGTTAGGATTAGCGGTGAAGTACAACACTTTTGAACCCTTTCCTCCTTTGGTCAAGTCATATTCCCGATCTCTGGTAACTGATAATACCTGGAATCGCTTGACATATGTTTTGCCGGATGGCCCATCAAGATAAACGAGGTTGTATACCATACGCTCATCATTCTTCTTGAATACACCAGCATATAGAATATTCTTCCCAACAAATGTCTTATCCTGAATACGAGTGACGACACATTTACCTTCTTTGGTAAAAGCAATGACATCATCTATATCAGAACACTCTGCAATGAACTCATCTTTCTTCAGTCCCGAACCAACAAACCCATCTGCTCTATTGACATATAGTTTTGCATTATTGGCTGCAACAACTGCCGCTTTGATGGTATCAAAATTGGTAATTTCGGTTTTGCGCTCTCTTCCTTTACCAAACTTGTCAAGCAGGTTCTGGTAGTACGCTATTGCGAAATCAGTTAGGTTGTCTAGATTATAATCTACCTTCTCTATTTGAGTTTGTAAGTCCTTTATTTGGGCATCTACTTTACTGGTATCAAAACGAGTAATGCTGCTCAAGGGCTTGTCGATCAGCCTTTTATAATCCTCTACCTCAATCTTCCTGTAGAACTGATCAAAGAACGGAGTAAACAATGTATCAAGGACTTCATAACACTTCTGCAAATCACCTGAACTTTCATAATCAGGATGTTTGTACATCCCTTCATTGATGAAAATTTTCAATAGATCACTGAAAAAGATCTTCTCTTTAAGCTCTGCCTTTTCAATTTCTAATTCTTGACGAAGTAGGTCTACCGTTTGATCTACAGATTGCTTGAGTATTTCTGAAACAGTAATGAAATGAGGCTTATCATTGATGATAACACATGCGTTGGGAGATATTGATACTTCACAATCGGTGAACGCATATAATGCATCCATGGTGATATCTGGGGATGTTCCAGGTGCGAGTGTAATGGCAATTTCAACATCTTTTGCAGTGTTATCAATTACTTGCTTGATCTTGATTTTGCCTTTGTCATTTGCCTTAACAATTGATTCAATAATAGACGTAGTTGTAGTGCTGTAGGGAATGTCTTTTATGAGCAATGTTTTGCTATCTCCTTCAATGATATTGGCTCTGACTCTGACTTTACCTCCTCTTAAGCCATCATTGTAATCAGTCGCATCAATTTTACCGCCAGTTAAAAAATCAGGAAGCAATTGCACTTTCTTCCCTTTCAGAATAGCGATACATCCTTCCAATATTTCGCAGAAATTATGCGGAAGCATTTTGGTGGAAAGCCCTACGGCAATTCCTTCTACTCCTTGTGTGAGGAGTAATGGGAACTTAACTGGAAAAGTGACAGGCTCTTTCTTTCTACCATCGTAAGAAAGCTGCCACTCTGTTGTTTGCGGATTGAATAATACCGCTAAAGCAAACTTGGATAATCTGGCTTCTATATACCTAGGAGCTGCCGCTGAATCTCCTGTACGAACATCTCCCCAGTTTCCTTGCATGTCAATGAGCAAGTCTTTCTGCCCCAAATTGACAATGGCATCTCCGATGGAAGCATCCCCATGAGGGTGAAACTGCATGGCACTACCTATAATATTGGCAACTTTATTATACCTACCATCATCCAACTCTTTCATTGCATGAAGGATCCTTCTTTGAACGGGTTTCATTCCGTCATTGATAGCAGGAACTGCTCGCTCTAGGATTACGTAAGAGGCGTAATCCAAAAACCAATTTTCGTACATCCCCGAGATTGGGATTACATCATTTAATTGTTGCTCTTCTTCGTGTTCTTCTCCCATTATATCATTAATTAAAGCTTGCTAAACTTTTATTATTCTCTATTTGCTCTTTATAATTCTTATGAGCTTTTCTTACTAACGTTCTTATTCTATTCAACTCCTTATCGACACGCTTATAATTCAAAGGGTACCAAATAGAAGGTTTACAAGTCACCTCGTCACCGAACTGATCGTGGTGATAAAGGGTGAACTTGTATAGTCCATCAAGGCTCAAAATTTCAATGTATTTCACTTGATGAAATGGGATCTGTATTTCATACCCTTTTTCCATCACATATAAATTTTCTTCATCGTATGACAATTCTTTCATACGACCAATCGACTTCTTCATTTGAGGAAACCAAATGGCAATTAACAATACTGGATAAAGCATTCCAATTACTATTCCTAACCAATCACCTATGGTAACTGAAAAAATAGAGTACAAAACAATAAATAATGTTATCACCCCAATCAGAAAAAGCTTGTACACTTTCACATATTTTATTGAAAGCGATCTAGATCTTTCCACTATGCTGCTTCCTCATCAATTAAGTCTTTTTCAACTCTCAATCGCTCAATAATGAACTTTTGACGATCTGGAGTATTCTTACCCATATAGAAGCCTAGTAGATCTGCTATGCTTGTATCCTTTTGAAGAATGACAGGATCTAGTCGAATATTATCTCCGATAAATGCTCCAAACTCATCCGGGGAAATTTCTCCTAAACCTTTAAATCGTGTGATCTCTGGCTTACTTCCTAGCTTGGCAACTGCTTTTTGCTTCTCATCCTCTGAGTAGCAATAGATTGTTTCTTTCTTATTTCGAACTCTGAAAAGAGGTGTTTCCAAAATGAAAATATGATTGTTTCTCACAAGCTCTGGGAAAAACTGCAAGAAATACGTCAATAGAAGCAATCGAATGTGCATTCCATCTACATCAGCATCTGTTGCGATCACAATCTTTCTGTACCTCAGCCCTTCAAGCCCATCTTCAATATTAAGTGCATGTTGCAAGAGGTTAAACTCCTCATTTTCATACACCACTTTTTTGGTGTGCCCGTAGCAATTAAATGGTTTCCCTCTTAAAGAGAAAACAGCTTGTGTTTTCACTTCTCTTGATTTAGTGATCGATCCACTTGCAGAATCTCCCTCTGTAATAAAGACCATGGATTGATCTTTCAAGTCTTCATCTCCCTTTTTGTCGTTGAAATGAACACGACAGTCCCTTAGTTTCTTATTATGAAGATTTGCTTTTTTAGCCCTATCATTGGCTAATTTCTTAATACCTGCTATTTCTTTTCTCTCCCTCTCCGACTGTTGAATTCGTTTTAACAAAGCTTCAGCAGTTGCAGGGTTTCTGTGTAAGAAGTTATCCAACTCCGTTTTCAAGAAATCATTCACAAAAGTTCTCATAGTGGGTCCTTCAGGCCCAACACTCTGCGAACCTAACTTAGTTTTAGTCTGGGACTCAAAAACGGGTTCCTGCACTCTAACGGCAATTGATCCGACAACTGCTGCTCTTACGTCAGACGCGTCGAAGTTTTTTCCATAAAATTCTCTTACCGTTTTTACAATGGCTTCTCTGAATGCCGCTAAATGCGTTCCTCCTTGAGTTGTATACTGCCCATTCACAAAAGAGTAATATTCTTCGCCGTACTGATTTGCATGTGTTAAGGCTACTTCTATGTCTTCTCCTTTAAGATGTATGATTGGATAACGGAGTGTTTCTGCATCTGTTTTATTCGTTAAGAGATCATGAAGCCCTTTTTCAGAATGATACTTTTTACCATTAAGATTAATAGTTAAACCTGCATTTAGATAAGCATAGTTCCACATCAGATTATCCAAATATTCTGGAATGAAATGGAAGTTTTTGAAAACCGTATTGTCTGGTTCGAAAACGAAGTATGTTCCGTTCCTACTATCTTTCTTCTCTATCTTGGCATCATTGGTTATCACACCTCGTTCAAACTCTGCTACTTTCGTTTCTCCGTTCCGATAGCTCTGCACCTTAAAGTAATTAGATAAAGCATTTACTGCTTTTGTTCCCACTCCATTTAGTCCTACTGATTTTTGGAAGGCTCCTGAGTCATATTTACCTCCTGTATTGATCTTAGAAACACAGTCCACCACTTTTCCAAGAGGTATTCCTCGTCCGTAATCACGAACAGTTACTCGATGGTCACTCACTTTCACCTCAATGGTGCGTCCATGCCCCATCATGTGCTCATCTATACTATTATCGATAATTTCCTTCACTAGAACATATATTCCATCATCAGGAGATGAGCCATCACCTAATTTACCAATGTACATACCTGGTCGTAAACGGATGTGTTCTTTCCAGTCGAGGGACTTAATACTATCTTCGGTATAAACAGCTTCTGCCATTGAGTTATTTTTTGACTAAAAAAATTAGTAATTCGAAAACCAAATTAATGATAAAAATCCAACAACCACACGTAACAACCTATAGTCAAACGGTAGTTTTGCTTGAAATAAAACAAATTAAGAACTTGATTTTTAGGTAGTTCTAGGAGATTTATTTTTTATAAAAAAAATTCCAAAAATCCACACAACTAGAAGAACTGGTCCTATTAGCGTGAAAGCTGAGAAATATGCGGGATCTATATGACCTTGATTGTTCCAAACGGCAAGGTAAATGATGATGAAGATTTGATAAATGTTGAAGATGAAGATGAGTGAGGTTATCCACGCCTGAAGGTCCTCTTCCAATTTTTTTATACCGAAGTGTAGAATGATCTTCACTAGAATATTGATAACTAGGAATGAACCCACGGCATAATAAAAAAATGTTTGCTTATGCAAGTCTCCTATTTCCTCTATGCTCATATGGACACTTATTGGCATATAGGCATAACTTGTTAGTAGAACGATAACAAAGAGAATCACAGAGATTCTATTGAGAACTTTTACTGCTTTTAGCATCTTTTTTTAATTCGCTGTAATAATTGGATTGAAAAACACACTTACGTTGCAAAAGTAGATCACTAAATCTGTAATCAATTTGGAACAAGAAGAATTTATACGGCTAATTACTCAGCACTCTGGGATCATCCATAAGATTCTATATCTATACGTAGATGACCCTGAAGATAAGGTTGACCTAAAGCAAGAAATACTTGTACAGGCCTGGACCGCCATTGGTCGGTTCAAACAAGAGTCCACATTTAGCACCTGGCTTTACAGAGTGGCATTAAACACCGTTCTTACCTTTCAAAGAAAGGCTGAAAGACTGCCTACCTCGGGAACAAGTGATGAGCTGATCAACATACCATCAAGCAATACTCAAAAGCACCCACAAAGTGAGAATCTTTTTAGAGTTATCAAGCA
>JBGCFL010000179.1:0-20569 GCA_045106975.1 Ekhidna sp.
TGGCATCAACGATTTTTGCTTCTTTTATGGCATTTCAAGGTTTTGTAAATGTTGAAGTTTGGAATGCGCTTTTCTGGGTCATTCTTCTATTTACTTCCATTAACGCTATTTCAAAAAGCTTTATTCAAGAAGAGAGAAGAACCCATTATTACTATTTTCTAACAAAGCCACACGAAATAATAATTGCAAAACTGATTTACTCCTTTTTATACCTTCTGACACTGGCTATTATATCACTGATTATTTATTCTGTTCTGTTAGGTAATCCCATATCTAATTATCAGTTATTCATGTCAAACTTAATATTAGGCTGTTTAGGCCTATCATCAGCTTTCACTATGGTCTCTGCTATTGCTTTCAGAACGAGCAATAGATCCATTATGATGGCTGTATTAGGTTTCCCTGTCATTATTCCAATTCTTATTTTATCTATAAGTAACTCATCAAAAATACTAGAAGGATATATCTGGATGCAGATTCAGGGCAATATGGTCACTCTGTTCTCAGTTGATGTGATTATCATTGCGCTCACGTTTATTTTGTTCCCTTTTATTTGGAAATCCTAATGGGATATTTACTGAAAACGAGTTGGTGGAAATGGCTTTGCATAGTCATTTTAGTGTATACGGTTATTGGGGGGTTACTATTCCCTGTTCCGAGACTTCCTATTCTCAATGAAACAATAAGAGTCCTTCATTTCCACGTACCTATGTGGTTTGGGATGATTCTAGTATTCACTGCATCGGTTATACATGCTATTAAATATTTGAAATCAGGAAACTTTGAATCTGATATTTTCAGTGAGAAGCTAGCAACTGTTGGTCTCTTTTTTGGAATACTGGGGATATTATCCGGTATGCTTTGGGCGAAATTTGCTTGGGGTGAATACTGGAGCAATGATCCTAAACAAAACGCATCAGCTGTATCTCTATTGATCTATTTAGCCTATTTCGTGCTTAGAGGCTCTATTCAAGACGAACAACAACGAAATAAAATATCTGCTGTATACAACATTTTTGCATTTGCTTTAATGATTCCCCTCTTATTTATTCTACCTAGAATGACGGATTCATTGCATCCTGGAAATGGCGGAAACCCTGCTTTGAGTATATACGATACTGATAGCAATCTCAAAAAGGTCTTTTATGTTGCTGTGATTGGATGGACTTTATTAGGCTTTTGGATGGCAACTATTTCATCGCGATTAGGGTTGATCCAATACGAAAATGAAAACAAGGATTTGAACTAAAAATAACATCTAATATGTCAAAGTATCTCAAGCAGATATTGGTTAGTTTCTTTTTAATCGTTTCTCTAGCAAGTTACTCTCAAGTGGAAATGGCTGATAATTTCCGAGGTGAGGGTAAAATTTATATTGTTATTGGTGTTATACTGATCATTCTAGCAGGATTTTTTGTTTTGCTTTTCAGGCTTGACAACAAAACGAAAAAACTAGAAAAAGAAGTAAAAGAAAAGTAAGTTGATTTTAAAATTACTCTTATGAAAACGAAATATATTGGAGCCATCATCATTATAGCTGTCGCAATAGTCATAGTTATTTCAATGGCTGGAGACGCAAGCTCATATGTAGATTTCGCAGAAGCGAAAAAACTTTCTGACAAAGGATTTAAAAATAGCATACATGTGGTTGGTACTCTGCCTAAAACTGCAAGTGGCGAAATTATTGGAATAGAAGAAAGTCCAGATATGCTTTCTTTCAAATTTCAAATGGTCGATGAGAATGGGCTAAAGCAACAAGTTCTTCATGCCAATCCAATGCCTACAGATTTTTTACGATCTGAGCAAGTTGTAATTGTTGGTGCTTACAATGGCGACAACTTCATTGCTGAAAAAATTCTATTGAAATGCCCTTCCAAATATCAGGAAGAACCAGACTTAACCGCTGGCATATAATTAAAGGATAAAAATGATTCATTATTTCGAAGGTCAGTTAGGTCATGTATTTGTAATAGCTGCTTTTGTGAGCAGTATTCTTGCATCTTGGGCTTTTTTTAAAGGTAGAAATCAAGATCAAAGTTGGACATCTTTTGGAGAAAAGATATTCTACGCTCATGCTATCTCGGTAATTGGAATAGTCGTAATGCTATTTATCATTATCAGCAATCACTACTTCGAATATCATTACGCTTATAGTCATTCATCTGTATTACTCCCTGTTTATTATCAAATCTCTTGCTTCTGGGAAGGTCAAGAGGGTTCATTTCTACTTTGGATGTTTTGGAATGCCATACTAGGTATTATTCTCCTTAGGACTAATAGATTTTGGAAAGCCCCTGTGATGTTTATCATGGCATTAACACAGGTCTTTCTAGCATCGATGATTCTTGGTGTTGTGGTTTTCGATGTGAAAATAGGCAGTTCTCCTTTCATGCTTTTAAGAGATGTTATTGATGCCCCTATTTTCAAAACCAACCCTAATTTCATTCCTGAAGACGGAAATGGTCTAAATCCACTTTTACAGAATTATTGGATGGTCATTCACCCTCCAACACTATTCTTAGGATTTGCGACTACCGTTATTCCATTCGCTTATTGCATTGGCGGTCTAATGATTGGCAAGACCAAAGAATGGATTAGACCTGCATTGCCTTGGGCTCAATTTTCAGCAGTAATCCTCGGGATAGGTATTTTAATGGGTGCTTACTGGGCATATGAAACTCTCAACTTTGGTGGATACTGGAACTGGGATCCTGTTGAAAATGCCATCTATGTTCCTTGGCTAGTTTTGGTTGCCACAGTGCATGTTATGATCGCCTATAAAAAAAGCGGATCGGCACTAAAGCTTTCAATGATATTGACAGCCGCCACTTTTCTTCTAGTTCTTTATGCAACTTTTTTAACAAGAAGTGGCATCCTTGGTAATTCTTCTGTTCACTCTTTTACTGATTTAGGACTTTCAGGCCAGCTTTTACTCTACTTTTTCGCATTCGTCATTCTTTCTATTTTCTTTATATCAAGAAGATGGAAAGACATTCCTTCAACTAAAGAAGAAGTTTCCCTTTATTCTCGAGAATTCTGGATTTTCATGGGGGCAGCAGTGCTCTGTTTCATGGCATTTCAAGTTCTTGCTGGAACATCGATACCTGTTTACAATGCAATAGCTTCAGCATTTGGCTATGAACTGAATATGGCGCCAGCAACTGATACCTACAAAGCCTATTCTCTACCGCAACTTATTTTCTCTGTCTTTCTAGCTATTTTTTCTGGGACTGGTCAGTTTTTCTGGTGGAAAAAAATGGACAAGAAAAAACTCAAAGCAGAATTGACTTTTCCTTTCCTTATTACTTTAGGAGTTTCAGCAATAGTTATCATTCTTGCAAAAATCACTGAACCACAATATTTAATCTTACTTGTAGCTGGTACTTATTCGGTGATAGCTAATGGTAAAATATTGATTTCTATTGCTCGATCCAATATTAAACTAGCTGGAGGCTCTATCGCTCATATTGGAATTGCCATGATGCTTTTGGGCATTTTATTTTCATCAGGTTATTCAAGTATTCTTTCAACCAACTACACCACCATGGTTTGGAACAAAGAATTTCCTGAGGAAATGAATAGAGATAATTTGCTCTTATTTATCAATGAACCTCGTCAGATGAAAGAATATTCCATGCTATACAAAGGAATGCGAAGATGGACTAAAGAAGAAGGATATGTAGATGTGAATGTATTGCGTGACTCTGAAATGCCTTTACAAGTAATACACAAAGAAAGAGGAGACACACTTACTTTGGTCAATAAAGAAAATTACTATTTTGAGGTAGAGTATTCAAGCGAGAAGGACGATGATTTTTCATTGTATCCAAGGATTCAAATAAATGAGCAAATGGGCGGCATGCTTCCTTCTCCGGCTATTAAAAGAGACTTAAGCTCGGATATGTATACTCATATCAAAGCATTTCCAGATCTGGATGAAGAACCGAAATGGTCTGATCCGAAAGAGCAAAAAGTAGCTATTGGAAGTCAATTTTTCATTAACGATTATGTTGCTACACTGGACCGAATGGAGCCAATCACGTCAGTAGAAGGAAAGACTCTATCAAAAAATGACATAGCTGTCAAAGCTGTCATCACCGTTCAAGGAGAGTATAGAGATTACATAGTGGAGCCCATCTTTATGATTAGAAATAAGGAATTGGTAGGAAGAGTGGACGAAACTGTAAATGACTTAGCCTTTCGAATTTCCATTCAAAATATTATCCCTCAAGACGGATCTGTAGTATTGGTCACTCAAACCACACAGAAAGATTGGATCATACTAGAGGCAGTCAAAAAACCTTTTATAAATCTTCTATGGATAGGCACCTTTTTATTGGTGATTGGCTTCTCAATAGCTATTTATAGAAGATATACAGAATTTATGAAAATGAGAGATAAGGGAGTAGAAACCTAATCATTTATCCACTGTTAATTGCTTTATTAATTTTGTCTTATGAGTAAGGTTGCTATCATCGGGTATGGAAATGTGGGATATCATCTTGCCAATCATTTACAAAAAAAGCATGATGTAACCGTCTATGTGCGAAACTCCGATGGTATTAAAACCTTTCCTGTTGAAGAGCTAAATCCTAAAGAATTTAATTTCATCGTGCTGGCTACCCCGGATAGTATCACTGAAGAAATCTCTTCTTCCATTGAAGCTTCTAATGCGATAGTTGTACACACTTCTGGCTCTAAACCTATGAATTCGTTGGTTAACCATAAAAGGCATGGAGTCATTTATCCGTTACAAACATTCAGTAGAAGGAAGGAAATTGACTTCAATACGTTTCCCTTGTTCATTGAAGGAAATGAAGAAGCTGAGAAAGATATTTATGCTTTTGCGAGTAGTTTTAGCAAAGACGTTCGTCTGATGTCCTCAATAAATCGGTCAAAATTGCATCTAGCCGCAGTTTTCGCTTGTAATTTCGCCAACCATATGTATCACATGGCAGAAAAGCTACTTGATCCTATAAATATGAAATTTCAAGATTTGGAGCATCTCACTTCAGAGACATTGGAAAAGGCATTAGAAATGAATCCATCAAGATCTCAAACTGGTCCTGCAATACGCAAAGATGAAAGCACTATTCAACACCATCTTACCATGATGGATGAAGGCTTGATGAAGAGAATATACGAACTCATAAGCGAGGATATACGTAAGCAATCATCATGATGCTAAGGGCAAAAGATATAGGTGGTTTCATCATTGCAAGTCGTGTTCCAAACCTATTCATTATTGCTTATACCCAATTTGCTACCGCGTGGTTCATACTGGATATCCCCTCATCAGAAATTCTAAATGTATCGTTCTCGCTTTTCATATTAAGTACCGCTATGATCGGGGCTGGTGGATACATCATCAATGACTATTTTGATCAGAAAATTGATATGATCAATCGTCCTGACCATGTGGTTATTGGAACTGATCTAAGAAGAAGGTTCGCTCTCCTATCACATTTAGTCCTTTCAGTCGGAGGAATCTTGCTGGGCTTCTATATTGATCCAATGATTGGAATTGTACATATATTTTCCGCAGGAGCTTTGTGGACATATAGTCTTGGTATAAAAAAAATATTGTTACTGAGTACGCTCACTCTATCCTTCCTTACATCATTAACAATGCTTTTAGTAATGATCTATTTCAGAGAGCTTAATATCATCGTTTTAGCATTCGCTCTATTTGGTTGCATCACTACGTTTGTGAGAGAGACACTTAAAGACATTGTTAGTGCCAAAGGTGAACGTGTGTTTGGCATTCAATCTGTTCCTATTGTCTGGGGCATTAGAGGAGCTAAATTGACGATTTTCATTACTTGCATCATAGGAGTGATAATGCTGAGCCTATACCTAGTTACTGTTCCTAACTGGAATCTGAGATATTATTTTTTACTCACATTTTTGGTAATCGCCTGGTTTTTCTACAGATTAATAAAAGCAGATAAACAAAATGATTTCAAACATCTCAAACTTTTCAATGATCTAATTATTGTCAGCGGCTTAGTTAGCATGACATTAATTTAATGCCATGCTAATTGAACCTATGTGAGATTTATCATTCTCCGATTGACCAAATTTTATCAAAGCCTAACTCTACTTCTTTAGCTCTTAAAGTCTTTATACCAATCTTAAAAACTTCCATTAATTCTGGAACGCTTACCACCCTATTCAACTCAGAAGGATTACTTTTCAATAAATCTTGATTGAATGATTCTCCTGTAGTTCGGACTACTGCTCCGTCAAAATAACGCCCTTGCTTATCTCCATCAGTCTCATCTCTCCCATATGCAGAAACCTTGAGTGTTGGGAATAATACTATGTTTCCGTCTTCATTTGCTCCAACCACAAGATCTAAATGCATTGACATCAAGCCATCCACTTCACCAGCCGCTTTCATCATATTAACAGTTGGATTATCAGCAGTTTGATTGCTAGATAGGTTTCCAAAAACCTCTCCCATAGATTGTGGAGTGACTCTTTTTGTCCCTTTATAGCTTCTAGAAACTCCCTTACTCGTATTTGATTCTGCATCGGTAAATAGAGTTGAATACTGTGGTGATGATGTTACACTCTCAGTATCAACAAATTCTATATTGTATTCTGAAGCGAGAAATCCAGATACTTGCGAATAGACGTTATCCATTACTCCATCCCAGTACTCATCAGGCAGTTGTGGAAACTGATAAGTGGTTGTTCTCGTGGTTGTGGTGGTGTATCGTGTGCCTCCTGCCGTATAAGAACTAGAAGAGGTTTCTGACTCTCTTTTATAAGTAGAAGCCGACATTGTGAAAGATACTAGCCCAAACTTGCTAGCCTTCGACATTGGGATACCTGTGTTTGCATTGGGCTTTCTAATATCGTACCCGATAGTTTCATCGGCAGATTGACCATTCACCCTTAAAGCGACCAATAAACCTCCGTCTTGTTTTCCTTTCACAATGACAGGGAAAGAGGCGTATGATGCAACATTGATCTCAGAAGACCCTGCATTCCCTGGCTTTTGTTCTGGGCCGTAATCTCCACTGTCAATTGTGCGAGTACGTTTAAGAACTAGAAAATTTTCTCCTTTATTGAAATTGCCGGCGTTCATTTGTCCTGCAATTTCAGGGTTAGCCAATGCCTCTTTAGGAATAGTTACTTTTACTCTTCCTATTTCATTTGCCTTAAATTCAGCAAACTTGTTAAGCGCTCTTGCTCCCATTACGTCAGTCACGAGTGATAATTCCACTTTTGTTCCTTCTGACCCTGGAGGATTATAATATTCTAGCTCAATATCTTCATCCATGTCAAGAACGGGAAGAGAAGTTTCGCCATTAACAGTCACGAAATTAATGGACTGTATGGTTGGGTAGTTAAATGAAGCCTCATCTCCATTTGCTGCCTTTATATTTACTTCCACGGAATTTGCAGGAGGTAAATCAAACCTCTTAACATAAGAACCGAGTCCAACATACTCCATTGGCTCACCTTCGCAAGTCACGTCTCCGCCTGCGAGTTCAAGCATTCCCGCTCCTTCCATCTTCATAAAAGTTACAGATACTAGGTAATCCCCCTCTATGAGTCCATCCTTGAAAAATTTGATTTCAGATGTCTTTATTTCTGGAGAATAAATTCCGCAGACAAAACCATTCATAATCGATACAGAGGATAGGTCTTCCGCTTTTCCAGTCATTAGATTTCCTGCCAGTTTCCCGATTTTCTCACCAATATTCATTTTGGGTACTTTGAATTTTTTTTCCTTCTTCTGAGCAGAAGTAGATAATGATATTCCGGCAATGAATAATGTGTAGATAAATAATTTTTTCATGTGTGTAGATGTTTATTCAAGTGTGAAATTAGAAGTTTCCAAAATGGTTTTTTATCGTACATCTAGGGTATTTTGATATACCATGAAGAGGGTATAGAAATTTATTAACACTCATAATAAAGAGATCTTTTATTACCTTTCCTTACTTTTCGTCACAGTCCTTTTCAATGTCAAAAATTAAAGTTCTTGCCGCCGAAGACGATATTCTTCACGCCAACAAAATAGAAATGATTCTGAGTGAAGTTGGGTATGAATTAGTCGGGATTAGTAAGAATACAAAAGATACTTTAAGGTTATTCAAATCTATCAAGCCCGATGTGGTCTTATTGGATATTGAGCTTGAAAACAATGAGAGTGGAGTAACACTTGCTCAACAGCTCAATAATAACTGGCCAGTTCCTATTATTTTCACAACTGCCAGAGAGGATAAGGAAACCATCAAAAAAGCTACTCAAACTAATCCTTGTGCCTATTTAGTTAAGCCAATAGAAAAAGCTAGTCTTTTAGCTGCCATAGAGTTAGCTATTCATTCCTTTTCGAAAAGACAAGAAGGGGAAGCGATCACTCAGCTACCTTCCGACTGGAAGGAAGACTTAGTTTCGAATGATTGTTTTTTTATTAAGGCTGGAGGAAAGCTAGAAAAAGTCTTTGCCGATGACATTCTTTATATTGAGTTAGGAGAAGACCGTTACTGTGAATTGGTTACTTCACAAAAAAGGTATCACCATCGATCTTCCTTAAACTCATTAGAACAAAAATTAAATGCTAACCAATTTGCCAGAGTTCATCGAGGGTGTATTGTCAACATTGCGCATGTGACCAGCATTGACGAAACGGACTTAGTTATTGAGCTAGGTGAAAAATCTGTTTCACTGGGTAAGACCTACAAAAACTCTTTTCTTAAAAGATTTAAGGTGCTATGATTCCTCACTTAAGGGCAATGATCTTTTACTTTTCATTTTTTGTCGTATTTGCTGCCTCAGCTCAAGTAGATAAACCTCTTTTACATATTGTCCAATCAGAGGATGGCGAAGCATTAACGTCAATGATAGAAGAGCATCAGGATGTTTTTTCAACCCAGTTGAACAGTCTTGTAGATGATGAATTTTTAGTGGCATTACTTGAGTTAATTGAGGATTTTGCAGAATACCAACCAGAAAAATCCATATATGCAACTAAGGAAATCCTTTCTCTTAAAGCTGAAGACAGTGCAAGCTTTATTTTTTTGTACTCCAATTTGATTTTAGGAGCTTCCCATTATCGCATGGGAAACTATCAAGAAGGACTGTCTTCTTTCATTAGTATTTTAGAGCTTACAGGAGTTGAGAACTATCTAGAAGTTCACCTTGAAGCTTTGAGCTATACAGCCTTCATCTATTATGAGCTTGAGGATTATAATGAGGCAATCAGATATGGAGAAACCATCATTACTTTACTAGAGCAAACAAAAAATGATGAAGCTCTTGGGAACACATATCTGAATTTGGCTCTCCCTCACACTGGTTTAGAAGAGTTTGACATTGCAATAAGCTACCTGAATAAAGCATTAGACATTGGGGAGGAGGTTGGCGATGATGAACTAATATCAAACACACTAGGTAATCTTGCATTCATCTATCTAGGACTTGGTGATTTTGAAAAAGGACTAGCTTATCAAAAAAGAGGATTAGCATTAGAAGAACTACGTGGAGACAGTATTGCCATGATAGACTCCTACGGTGTTCTTACATATTCTTATAGCCTACTTGGGAATCTTGATCAAGTTGATATTTATTTTGAGAAAACACTCACTCTGGCAATCCGTCTAAAACAAAAAAGTAAGCTTTTAGATACCTATATCCTTGGTTCAGAAATGTTTGCAGATCTTGACAATTATGAAAGGGCCTATGAATTATCTGTTCTTCATCGCGAATTGTATGACAGTCTTTTAGGGATGGAAAAGAATGAGCGTGTAGCTGAAATGAGAGAAAAGTACGAAACCGCTGAAAAGGAAAATCAAATTGATTCACTGGAAAAAGACAAGCAATTTGCTTTAGCAATTATTGTTATAGTGATCATTATTGCAGCATCGCTGATCTTTTTTTTCCTTCAAGCTCAGCTTCAAAAAAGGAGACTTCAAAAAAGCAATGAATTGATCACTTCTATCAACAAGAGACTAAATCAATCTCAAGATGAATTAATTAAGAGTAACCGCACTAAAGATAAGTTTTTTGCTCTGGTTGCCCATGATTTGAGAGGACCTATTACTTCCTTTCAAGGAGTTGGTAGAATTTTGGCTTATGCCATGGAGAAAGGTGGTCAGGAAAGGGTACAAGAACTTATTCAAACTATCGATGAGTCTGCATCGGGAATTAATGCTCTTTTGGACAATCTCTTGAAGTGGTCACTTTCGCAAACCGACGCTATCCCTTTCAACCCTGAGCCAATAAACCTATATGTACTTGTAGAGGAAGTAGTCATGATCTATCATCAAAGTTTGGAAGCCAAATCAATTTCTATTGATTATGGCATTAACAAAGAGCTTTTTGTAGAGGCAGATGGAAATATGCTAAGCTCCGTTCTAAGGAACCTCATTGGTAATGCGATAAAATTTACTCCTGATGAGGGTAAAATTGAAATCGAATCTGAATTAAAGGAAGAAATATGGGTTTCGGTGAAAGACACAGGCATTGGAATGGATGGTGAAAAGCTTTCTCAAATCTTTCGATTAGATGAAAATAAAAGCACATCAGGGACTCGAGGAGAAAAAGGCACAGGTCTTGGTTTAGTGCTTTGCAAAGAGTTTATAGAGGCCAACAAAGGAGTAATTACTATTAATAGTAAGGTTGATAGCGGAACTGTAGTGGCTTTCTCACTCCCTGTTTTAAAAGGTAAATGAGATTTTGAAGAGTAGAGATTCGATATATCATATCAAGAATTTTAATAAATTAAGTAAATAATTTCATGAACGAATTTTGTCCATTCATGAATAAATATGGATCACTCAAGTATTGCGTATCAAAATGCTACAGTTTAATTAGTCAGTTTTAGGCATCATTAAAGAAAGACGATTACTAAATAAGGTTTAAATGATCTTCACTATAAAGCAAGCCAGAAGTAAAATTGAACGCGGTGAATTAAAGACACTGACAGAATGGACAGTTTCCGAAAAGGAAATGACCCCATACAACAAACAGCAGTCAAGAGAAAATTTCCGATCGGCTCTTGTCGGCGCATTGGTGCTCCCCGGTATATTCATACTGCTGGCGATTGGTAATATGATTTTCTATCAAGATGTAGAGTTTCTTCTAATGATGATCAAGTTTTCCATATTCTTTTTCATCCTTCTCTATCCTTTTTCCTACTGGGGTCAGTGGAGAAAAAGCAGAAGCTTTCGAAAAGGTAAGGAGGCTCTCTTTGGTGAAAACTGGTTTCTATTCGGGAAAATATTCCAGCGATGGAAAGGACTGACCTCTTTTAAAGGCTGCCAAATAGATTACACTAGGAATCCGAAGGTCATTACTATTTCTACGCAGGGATCTGGCAGAGGGCAAATAGAACAGTCTTTTATGATTCCTATCCCTGAAGAAAAACTAAATGTTGCAGAAAAACTAGCAGAATTCTACCGCGAAAAACATTAATAATTATTCAAAATTCTAATTCCATGAGATATCTAGTTTCAATCAGAGTAATATTATTATTCGTACTATGCCTTTTTTTCCAATCATCAGCCACAGCACAATGGGGAGAAATCACCAACTGGTTTAACCAAGCTGTTAAAGATGTAAACCAAGCCTCCAAAGAGGTAGAAAACTCATACCAATTGGTAGATGCGCAAGTGCAAGCGTCCACACAGCAATTTGTTAATGATATTGAAAGGTTTGCAACAGATTTTGCAAACGGATCGATGAATATCATCAATGACTGTAAGGGGAACTCTACTCCTGTATATCAGACCCTGGAAAGTGCTGTGAAAGCCGAAGCAAATAAAATAGCTAAGTCCACCAATAGCCCTTCTCAAGCAATCTGCGATGAGTGCATTAAACATGCAACGCTTCAATTTATCTGTAGAGTTCCTGAAACCATTCAAGGAAATATGGCCTTCATGGATAAGATGCAAGCAATGGCCAAAGATGCGCGTGTCTCTCATCTGCAGACTCCTATTAAGGAAATATCTGGAGTGGCGCTGGGCACATTTGATGACTTCTCAGGTGAGTTTCAATACTATTTCAATTTGCTAGGGAGCTTTTCATCCAATTTTAATCCTTCGGCAATGAATATGACGGAGGAACAGTTGATGAAAAAGATTTTCTCCAAGAGCAATTGCGAAGCTTTGGGAGATCAAGCTTTTGACTCCATGATGGGAGCATTGAAATCGAAAGCGGAAAGAGAAAAAGCCAAAAAAAGATATGCTGCATTGTTGAAAATGCTCAATGGTTTTGGGAATATGGAGACAGTAAGTGGATGGAATGACAATCTCAATAAAATTGGATCTCTTCTACCTCAGAGTGAAGCTGCCAAAAACATACCGACTGAGAATCCACTTTATAATACTGGCGGAGCGGAGAATGTATTCATCAATGCAACTGGTAACTCACTGTGGGTGGATGCTAGAAATTGGTCTAAGCAAATGGTTCCATTACCCTATCAAGTGGCCTACATCCCTAAAGGGAAAAAAGCTCATGTAGATCGGCCTGTTTTTGTGAGAAGAATTATTGATAACAATCCAAATGGTATGGGTATCCGAGGATGGGAAAGAGTGAATCTGACGGAAGCTTCTGATTACTATAACGGTCACACCTTTGCAATTCAAGCCAAGCACAGTGGCCATTACTTCGGCATATCAGGAGATTCTAAAACGAAGGGTGGTAATGTTATTCAATGGAATAATCCAGATCATGGTAGCCATCACTTTCAGCTTTTATCCACTGGTGATGGAGATGGCACCTATTATATCAAAAGCAAATGGAGTGGTTTAATGTTGGATGTATTCGGTCCGTCTGTTGAAAATGGGGCAAACCTGGGACAATGGACCTTCTCTGGTTGGGACAATCAAAAATTTTATCTGGAAGATGCTGGTGGCGGATATTATATCATTCGATCAAAGCACAGTGGAAAAGTATTGGATGTGAGCGGTTGCCAAAATGGGTTGGGCACAAACATTCAGCAGTGGGAAGAAGTATCTGGAGCTGCATGTCAGATGTTTAGACTGGTTCCAAAAACCATATCAGGACAAGTCTTTTTCATAGAAACAAAAATGGGCGGTGGAAAAGTATTGGACAAGCAAGGGAATTCCAGCAACGTTTATTTGTATCAAAGGCATGGTGGTGCTAACCAGCAATTTCATTTTCAATTAGCAGAGGTAGAAAATGGAAAAGAGTGGTACTATATTATTAACTCTGAGAATCATGGTTACCTGCACAATCAAGGATATGGCGTACACAATGGAACCAATATTATGACCTTAACAGACCATAAGTTCGGGAACGATTGGGCCACTATGTACGGACTGGAAAAGTATGACGATCAATACTATTACATCAAAAGTCGATTTACAAAGAACGTAGGAAATGGTGTTTGGGACGGTGGTAGATACTTTGACCTTTCAGATTGCAAAAATGATAACGGCACTAACCTGCAACTCTATGATAAGGTAGATGGTGCAAATTGCCAGCTATTTAAATTGGTGAAAGCGAATTGATAATCTATTTCGCCTCTATGAAATGACAATAAGGTATTAAATCTATATTTTTTCTCGTGGGCTAATGTTGATTTTGGCAATGTCAATAGTAGTAGAGGCTCCATTCAGTTATTACATTTTTGATAAATTGGTTTTGGATAATCTTGAATACACCATTGATGTTGATTTTTGGGAAATTGGAGGCGGTGTATTATTCATTATCATTTTAGCTCTCACTAAAGAGGCCTCTCAAACATTAAATACAGCTAAATCTCTCCGCTCATCTTAGGGGTGAGCAATTGATAATTACTAATGATAGTCAAAATTCGTTCAACTTGAATAAAGTATAAAGCACAAAAAAACCTATGAGAATAACCCATAGGTTTTGTGCTTTTAGATCAAGGTTCTATGACGAAATGAAAATTAGCTTTTCCATTTGATCGTACAACCAATCGCTCTTTTTTCAGTAATCTTAGGTTTCATACCTGATAGAAGAGAGTTGATAGCATCTTCAACGTATCTTTCAGAAACGTCTGAAACATCATTTGGACTATCATCTATTGCTCCAATAAATTCAACCTTATACTTTCCATCACTTTCCTTATTTAAAAGGTAAGCATGAGGAGTTTTTGTAGCTCCAAAAGCTTTAGCAACTTCTTGACTATTATCTCTGAGATATGGGAAAGTGTATCCTTTCTTGTTTGACCTTTCTACCATTTCTTCCATTGAGTCTCCTGGTTGTTTCTCAACATCATTCGGGTTTATTGCAATAACTGGAAATCCTTTCTCTGCAAATTTGGTGTCTAACTCCATAACTCTGGATTCATATGCTTTTGCATAAGGACAGGTATTGCATGTGAATACCACAATAAATCCTTTTGCAGATTCATAATTTGCCAACGACACCATATTTCCATCAATATTGGGAAGATTAAAATCTGCTACATAATCGCCAACTCCATATCCCGCTTCTGGTTTTGACGCATTCATAAACAGCACAGCCACTACAGCTAAAACTCCTGTTAAAAGTACAAATGTTCTTTTCATCGCCTTATTAGTTTTCAATGTCTCTTAATTCAAATATTTATCAACAGTTTGTTCAAGTTCTTCCTTAGAAAATTCTTTTTCATGAAAGTAAGTTTTACCCAAATCGGTAACGAATAATGTAGCTGGTATTGCTCCTGTCCATTGTTCACTGACCTTAGGCATATAATCATCAGGATCTTTTTCGTTTAAGAATAGTACCTCTGATGAAAGAGATTTTTTTGTGACAAAATTTTTCACTTTTTCAAGTTGATCAGGAAAGTCTAAGCTCACCAAAAACACTTTAACATCTTCATTACTCTCGGACAGCTCATCAAAGTGAGGCAGTTCCTTTATGCAGGGGCCACACCAAGTAGCCCAAAAATTAAAAATTGTGAGAGGAGCATCAGTGTACAAGATCTTGCGCTGGAGCTCATTGAATTTTACTACTTCTACATCTTGTGCTGACAATTGGATAGTGACTGAGAGAAGCAAAGCAAAAAGAGTTTTTTTCATGTTCGTTACTTGAACGTATTTGATAGGGATCGGGTTTACAAATCCATTACATCAAACAAAAATCGCCCTTTACAAAGGTACAAAATCGTTTGTTTACCGTTAGAATCATCACTCATTTAATATTTTAATTATTCAAGATGATGATACAGTTTATGTAAAACAGAAAAGTAGACTTTCTTAAAGGAAATACTTTCGTGCAAGATTTATTTTGGAAAAAAACAACAACGCGGGTTATCCACAAAAACGACTAGTTATCAACACTTCCTTCTGTCAAATCTATAAGTGATTGATTTTTAAATACTTACATATTCCCATTAATTAATTCACTTTGTGGATAAATAGAAATAGGGGCGCCTAAAGCGTTGGAATTCAGACTCTTAAGCATATAGCTAATCTCCCGATGTTTGACGTATCAACTTTTTCCGATAGGCATTAAAAATACGCGACTTAGAAATAAAACCAATGTATTTTCCATCATCAATTACTGGCAAATTCCACGCTTGAGTCACTTCAAACTTGTTCATCACAATTTGCATTTTTTCTTTCGTAGAAACACTAGCTGGTGGTTTCTGCATAATAGTTTTAACGATGATGTTTTCTCGTGACTCTTCATCAAACATCATTTCTCTGATATCATCTAGTGTAACTATCCCCTCAAGCTCCCTATTTTCATTTACCACGGGAAAAATGTTTCGCTTACTTTTCTTTACTAGAATAACAAGATCATTGAGAGTGGCATCAGGGTCTATGATCAGCAAATCTTTCTCTATTATTTTTTTCAAATCAATAAGACTCAAGACGATTTGATCTTTGTCATACTGAATTAAATCACCAGTTTCAATTAGTCTTTTTGTATAGATGCTATGTTTCTCAAAATAAGAGATAGTACTAAAAGAAATGGCGGAAACCAGCATCAAAGGAACAAATAACATGTAACCACTGGTAATCTCAGCAATCAAAAATATAGCTGTAAGCGGCGCATGAAGGACACCACTCATAACACCACACATTCCAACCAACGTGAAATTACTTGTACTTAAGTCTGTCTTCAATAATGAATTGGATCCAGCACTAAATATGAAGCCAGACAGTCCTCCCATAAAAAGGGATGGAGCAAAAATTCCACCACTACCCCCAGCACCAATAGTTAAGGCTGTTGCGATTGGTTTTACAAGAACAATTAGGAAAAGAAATATTATTAAAGACGCTTTATACTCTGATAACCAAGTGAAAAAGCTCTGTTGAAATATTACTTCTGACTCTCCTGACAGCAAGCTTTTAATAGTAGCATAACCTTCCCCGTAAATAGGCGGAAACGTAAGGACTATTAATGCCAGAGATAAACCTCCAACCAACGCCCTTCCGTAATCATTCTTCAACTTCTGAATAGCTCCCTCAAAGAGAAACATCATCCTTGTGAAGTATAAAGAAATCATTCCACAGGCAGCACCAAAGACGAGATAATATCCTGTTTCTTTAGCATCAAATGTATCTACTAGCTGAAAAGAGAACAGTATATCTTCCCCTAGTAAAATAATTGCTATTAATTGTCCACATACTGATGCCATTAAGAGGGGAATGAATCGGCTGATTTTTACCTCTGTTAGTATCACCTCCATCGCGAAAATTACTCCTGTAATAGGTGAATTGAAAATAGCAGAAACTGCACCTGCTGCCCCACACCCTAAAAGCAAGGTTCGTTTTTTATAGCTTAGGTGAAATAGTCTTGCCAAGTTGGATCCTATGGCAGACCCTGTGACAACAATGGGCGCCTCCAATCCTACCGAACCCCCAAATCCAACTGTTATGGCACTAGTCACCATTCTAGAATACATTCTTGTCTTGCGGATGATACTCGAATTTTTAGAAATAGAATAAAGAATTTGAGTTATCCCATGCCCTAAATTTTCTTTGAACAAGTATTTGGAAACAATGACAGTGAGAAGAATTCCAATAAGTGGATATACCAAATAGATATAGCTAAAGCCGAAAAGATCTTGATTCAGTTCTAGCTTCAATATGATGAAATGAACTACACTCTTAAGAATGACTGCCGCTAAGCCGGAGAATACACCAATGAGTCCCGCAGTGATGAGCAAAAAATTGTTATCACTGATATACTTGATTCGCCATACAAGAAAGCGAATCATGATGTTACTGAAAATTGGTTTCTCTTTGTTCATTTAAAAGTGAGCAAAGGTATCTTCAATTATACTTCTAATTGTCTTTTATTCTGTCAATGAAGCTTTCTCTATAAATTTTTCCTATCTGGATATTTCAGTCTGTGATTTCGATATTAGATTGATCGTAAGACTTAATTTTTTTGATGGAAACCGCGAAGAATCGATAGGGTCTTGCAAATCCATCTGGGGACAATATTTTGGGGAAAGAAATTAAGCATATAGCCTCAACTCTTATAGATTGATGCTTTAATAAAACAACGATTTCTTTTTTAACTCCTCCTCTATAAAGTCAAATGTAGAAAGCACTTCAGGTTTACCATTAACAACCGCAACATCATGCTCAAAGTGAGCTGAAGGCTTTTTGTCAGCAGTAACAATCGTCCAGCCATCATTTAACTGAATTACTCTTCGCGTTCCCATATTAATCATCGGTTCAATAGCTACTACAAGTCCTTCTTGAATCTTACTTCCTCTCCCTCTTTTTCCGAAGTTTGGAACCTCTGGACTTTCATGCATTTTCTTCCCTAATCCATGCCCAACCAGTTCTCTGACTACTCCATACCCATGATTTTCAGCATGCTGTTGCACTGCAAAACTTACATCTCCAATTCTATTCCCTGCCACCAACTGCTCTATTCCTTTATCTAAGCTTTCTCTGGTAACTCTCAGAAGTTTTTGTACATCTTGAGCTATTTCTCCAACTGGGAAAGTATAGGCATGATCACCGTAATACCCATTTTTAAAAACCCCAATATCAACACCGACTACATCACCCTCCTCCAAAGGCCTATCAGTAGGGATGCCATGAACAACTTGCTCATTGACAGAAGTAATTATGGACTTTGGATAGTCATAGAGACCTAAAAACCCTGGAACGGCATCATTGTCTCGAATGAACTCATCAGCTATTTTATCTAATTGGTTTGGAGTAATTCCTGGTTCAATTTTTTGAGCCATTAAACCTAGAGTCTTCGACACTAAGAGAGCACTCTCTCTCATTATTTCAATTTCAGCAGGTGATTTGTGAATTATCATAGAAACGCAAAAATAGTAAAACAAAAAACCCTGATCCCATTTTAATGGAATCAGGGTTTCTAAGTGACTAATTATATCTATTAAGATTTTTTCTTCTTAGGAATTCCTTCAAGAACTGTTTGCATGTCTACTCTCTGACCATCCTTATATGCAGCTATGAATGCTTCTTTTGCACCCATTTCTCTTAAATATTTCTTAAAAGTATCTGCATCCCAGTATTGTCTAAAAACACCCATAGTGTACTTCATCAATCCATCTTCTTCCTCAATGCCAAATCCTCTTGCATTTTGTGCAAATTCACTCAAGTCTTTTTTCTTAAATGCCCCTACTTGCACCTTGAATACAATGCCTTTATTTTCTTCCAAATTCGCAGGATTTTCTGCAACTGCTACAGGTTGTGAAGCAGCCTGAGATTTCGCACTGGAAAGTTCTTGTCTTAGATCTCCAACTTGAGATTGGTAAGTCAAAATTTGTTCATCTTTCTCAGCAATTCTATCGTCAACATTGCTCAACTCAGTCTTTAGACTAGTTACTTGACCTTTCAATGACTTGTTCTCATCCAACAGGTTTTTGTACTTCTCAGGAGATAGTTGTTTGATTCTTTTTTTCCATTGTTTTGCTTCCTTTTTATCCATCTGAGCCGAAGCATCAAATGCAAATACGAAGCAAAGCGATAGCGCGATAAGTGATATATTTCTTTTCATCTTCTTTATGAAATTGGTTTGAATGCAATAAATAATGTGACTAAAGTACAAAAAAGTCTTTATAATAGATAATTGATCAGTTTTTTAAAGAGCCTATCATGTCCTCAGGCTTTACCCAATCCGTAAACTGTTCATCAGTAACAAGACCTAAATCAATGGCTGCCTTTCTTAAAGTTGTTCCTTCCTTATGTGCTTTTTTAGCGATTTTAGCTGCATTTTCATACCCAATATGGGTATTCAAAGCTGTAACTAGCATTAGTGAATTTTCTAATTTTTCCTTGATTACGGAGAAATTTGGCTCTATACCAACTGCGCAATTATCATTGAAAGATTCACAAGCATCGCCAATTAATCGTGCTGAGTTCAATAAATTGAACACCATCATCGGCTTAAATACGTTCAGTTCAAAGTGTCCTGTCATACCTCCAGTGGAGACTGCCACATCGTTACCGATGACTTGAGCACATACCATCGTGAGTGCCTCACATTGAGTTGGGTTTACCTTGCCTGGCATGATAGAAGAACCAGGTTCATTCTCTGGAATAATAATTTCTCCAATCCCACTTCTTGGGCCAGAGCATAACATTCTCACATCATTTCCAATCTTCATTAGGCTTACAGCCAATTGTTTTAAAGCACCGTGAGTTTCTACAATGGCATCATGAGCAGCCAAAGCTTCAAATTTATTTTCAGCAGTTCGCATTGGCAATCCTGAATTCTTGGCAATTTTCTCTGCCACCAATTCTGAATATCCAGCGGGAGTATTCAATCCTGTACCCACAGCAGTGCCTCCAAGAGCCAACTGAGAAAGGTGGTCAAGGGTATTGTTCAAAGCCTTTAGTCCATGATCTAATTGAGATACATATCCTGAAAATTCCTGCCCAAGACTTAGTGGAGTAGCATCCATAAAGTGTGTACGACCAATTTTAACTACTTCTTGAAACTTATCAGATTTACTCTTTAAAGTGTCTCTTAGCTTAGTCACTTTGGGTATAGTCGTTTCAATGACCATTTTGTAGCCAGCAATATGCATTGCTGTAGGAAAGGTATCGTTGGAGCTTTGACTCTTGTTTACGTCATCATTTGGATGAATTACTTTTTTATCGTCTGACAAAGCACCGCCGTTAATGACGTGCGCTCTGTTAGCAACTACTTCATTGCAATTCATATTAGACTGAGTACCAGAACCTGTCTGCCACACAACTAATGGAAACTGATCGTCAAGCTTACCTGTCAAAATTTCATCACATACCTGACCAATCAAATTAGATTTTTCTTCCGTTAGCACTCCTAACTCCATGTTCGTTTGAGCTGCCGATTTTTTAAGAATAGCAAATGCTTTGATAATCTCTAATGGCATTTGATTTTTTTCACCGCCTATCTTAAAGTTATCTCTTGAGCGCTGAGTTTGTGCTCCCCAGTATTTATCCGCAGGCACTTTCACCTCGCCCATTGTATCGTGTTCTATTCTATATTCCATAGTTATGTGTCTATTGAAAGGCAAAGGTAAAAAAGTTCTATTCCACTCCAGTAAGATGCAGATAGAAGTTCTCGACTACAGGTCAGTCCTCAATTCAAATTGCCGTATTTATTTGCTTTCTAGTAATGAAACTGGGTATGCAACAGCTCCCATTTT
>JBGCFL010000018.1:0-14138 GCA_045106975.1 Ekhidna sp.
TGAATTTGGTTGGCTCTGAAATTTTTGTAGAAAGCCAAGAGGGCAAGGGTACCACATTTTGGTTTGATCTTACTTTCACCAAGATTATGACTAGCGCGGTGGAAATACAGGAGGAAGATGAAGCGATTGATAGAAGTCTGACTGGAAAAAGAGTGCTTTTAGTAGAGGATAACCAGATGAACATCATGGTTGCTGGTAAGTTTTTGAAGAAATGGGAGCTGGAGGTTGAGGTGGCACTCAACGGGAAAGAAGGAGTAGAAAAAGTGAGAGATGGAGTATTTGACTTAGTATTAATGGACTTGCAAATGCCAGTGATGGATGGCTATAAGGCCACTCGGGAAATAAGAAAGTTTGATGAAAAAATTCCGATCATTGCTTTAACGGCTTCTGCGTTGCTCAAAGTTCAGCAAGAAGTAAGAGATGCAGGTATGAATGACTATATCACTAAGCCATTCGATCCGAAAGATTTAAGAAGGAAGATTTCTAACTATATGCGTGTCAATGCTTTTGATGCGTCTTAACACATTCGATAAACCATTTCACTTTTTCAGGATCAGTATCCGGATATACTCCATGACCTAAATTAGCAATGTGAGGATGATCGCCGAATTGCTTAAGCATTTTCTCTGTGGCGACAGCAATATCTTCTTTTGAGCCATATAATGCACAAGGGTCAAGGTTTCCTTGAAGAGTTTTATTTGGGACTATTTTTCTTACATCCTCAGGGTTCATATTCCAATCCAGACCTATTGTATTACAATTTAAATTGGCCATTTCTTCTAGTGCCCACCAAGCTCCTTTTGCAAAAACAGTGATTGGAACTTCAGTGATAGCATCACATATCTTTGAAATATACTTAAGCGAAAACTGACTGTAGTGATGAGGAGGTAATACGCCTGCCCAAGAATCAAATAACTGCAGCATATCTGCTCCCGCTTTTATTTGTTCCTTTAAATACCCTATGGTTGTGTCAGTAATCATATCCAAAAGCTGCTCTGCTAGCTTAGGATTTGTGTAGAGCATGCCTCTTGCTTTGGAGAAAGTTTTACTTCCCCCTCCTTCAATCATATAAGAGAAAATTGTCCATGGCGCTCCAGCAAAACCAATTAAAGGAACTCTGCCATCCAACTTCTTTTTAGTGATTTTTAAAGCATCGTATACATAGCTTAGTTCTGAAGGATCAGCAATTCTAAGTTTGTCTACATCAGCTTGATTCTCAACAGTTTTTGGGAAGTGAGGTCCCTTTTTTTCAACCATCTCATAAGTGAGGCCCATGGCTTCTGGAATCACTAGTATGTCAGAGAAAATAATCGCTGCGTCTACCTCTAAAAGATCAACAGGCTGAACTGTTACCTCAGCGGCAAGCTCAGGTGTCTCTACCAGTTCTTTAAAACCGGAAAGACTGTTTCTCACTGCTCTGTATTCTGGGAGAATTCTTCCAGCTTGACGCATAAGCCATACTGGCGTTCTTTCTGTTTTCTCTCCTTTTGCTGCTCTTAGAATTAGATCGTTTTTCAATGACATGATGCAAATTTAGAGCGACAGTCTCAAACTATTGTCCATCCATCTCACAAGTTTTGTATCTTTAAGTATGGGAATTTTATTTAACAGTTTTAATGCTTGGAAAGAGGAATGTGAAACAAAAGGATTGCCTTTATTTCAACCCGTCTTAGACTTTGAAATCAACAAAAGAGGAACCACAGAGGAACAGATTTGGGAAGGTCTTGAGAAAGCCTATCAGGTCATGAAAGAAGCTGTGAAAACTGGCTTAAGTGAAGAAATGAATTCTTATTCTGGTATGATCAATAGTGGCGCAAAAAAGGTAATGGCATTCCCTACGCCAGTGCTTTCACTTGATTTTCAAAAATTAGTGGCGAGAGCATTAGCGGCTAAAGAAGTGAATTCTTGTATGGGCCGGGTAGTAGCTGCACCAACAGCAGGTGCAAGTGGAATTTTGCCAGGAACCTTGGTCACTCTTCAGGAAATTCATAATATTTCTGATAGAAAAATTCATGAAGCTTTACTTATCGGAGCTGGGGTCGCATTAATTCTAGAAAAAAGAGCATCGATCGCTGGGTCTGTTGGTGGTTGTCAGGCTGAGACTGGCTCTGCCGCTGCAATGGCTGCTGCAGGAATTTCTTACAGCCTAGGCGGCTCTAACGATCAAATTTTCAATTCGGTAGCTATTACTATTCAATGTATGTTAGGCTTGATATGCGATCCAGTAGCTGGCTTAGTGGAAATACCGTGCGTGGTTAGGAATGCAAGTGCTGCTGCTATAGCCAATTCATCAGCGCAGATAGCACTCGCAGATGTGAGTCCTGTTATACCAGTAGACGAATGTGTAGACGCCATGGGAGAAGTGGGACAAAGTATGGAAGCAAAGTATAAAGAAACTGCCCTTGGTGGTTTAGCAGCTACTCCTACCGGAAAGGCGATTTCAAAAAGAGTATTGATTCAAGACATTGATATGCTTGAAGACGAAACAGAGCCTGAGTAATCAGACAAAGTCCTCAATTAACCAGAAAGCATATTTGAAAACCAAGGTGACGATGATGCTCCATGAAATAGCACTGATCCACATCCATTTCAAAATTAATTTTCTTTTACTACCTAGAATGTTTACCAACAGTCCGCCTCCTGGAGGAGTAAGGACAAGAGGAGTAAGTAAGCACATTCCCTTTAGTCCGAATTTTCTCCAGAGAGTAACAAACCGTCTGCTTTTTTTTGTAAAGACTCTCCGATCTTTTCTGAATCTCTGGGTGAAATTTCTGATAGAATCGCCAAAAAAAGTAAATAAATAGATAGTTGTCATCATTCCAAGAGAAGTGCAAGCAATGATAGCGGGAATGGGAAGATCGTTCGCGATTCCAAAAGCAGGTCCAAAAACAAATTTAAGACTGCTTAAAAGATAAATAGTTAGGTATTTTGCGACTGTAGTCATAGGATTAATGCGAACTTAGCCAACAAGTTTTAAACGAAGCACAGAGAAATAGTTTAAGCTGTTATCTTTGTGCCCTTTTACAAAATATAGGTAATGCTGAATATTGTTTTGTTTGGACCTCCGGGAGCTGGAAAAGGCACTCAAAGTGAAAAAATCATAGCTCAAAAAGAGCTTATTCATATATCTACAGGTGATCTTTTTAGAAAGCACATTGGAGAAAATACTGAGCTAGGTACTTTAGCCAAAAGTTATATGGACGCAGGAAACCTTGTTCCTGACGAAGTGGTGATTGGAATGGTAGAAGATAAAATTCAAGAGAACTTAGATTCGAATGGATTTATATTTGATGGTTTTCCAAGAACAGTGAATCAAGCAGAGTCTTTGGACAAAATGTTAGGTAAGCACAGTTTATCTATTTCTGGAATGGTTGCACTTGAAGTTCCTGTGGAAGAACTGAAAAATAGAATCAAGGAAAGAGCTAAAACTTCCGGTCGTGTAGATGATCAAGATGATGAGAAAGTAAACAATAGGATCAGAGTGTATAACGAGGAAACTTCTCCTGTTGCTGACTACTACAGAAGTCAAAATAAATACAGTGCAATAGATGGTGTGGGTTCAGTCACTGATATCTATGACAAAATAAGTGGCGTTATTGCTACACTTTAGGTCCAAAGACCATGGATTCTAACTTTATAGATTACGTAAAATTTCACGGAAAATCGGGTAACGGTGGCTCAGGTTCTGTGAGTATGCGGAGGGAAAAGCATGTGCCAAAAGGAGGTCCTGATGGAGGTGATGGAGGTAGAGGAGGTAATATCATCCTTCGAGGAAATAGTCAACACTGGACACTTCTCCATTTAAAATACAAAAAGCATATTTCTGCTGAAAACGGTGGAAGTGGTAGCGGAAGTCACAGTACAGGAGCAGATGGTAAAGACATCATTCTGGATGTGCCCATTGGTACATTAGCTAGAGATGCAGAGACAGGAGATAAACTTCTTGAAATAATAGAAGATGGCGAAGAAAAAATTTTACTAAAAGGAGGGATTGGAGGCCAAGGAAACGCGCATTTCAAAACTCCAACAAATCAAACTCCAAGGTATGCTCAGCCAGGAAGAGAAGGCGTGCAAAGTTGGATTATTCTAGAATTAAAACTTTTAGCTGATGTTGGACTAGTAGGATTTCCAAATGCGGGAAAATCTACGTTGTTGTCAGCAGTATCGGCTGCCAAGCCTGAGGTAGCAGATTATCCTTTTACCACTTTAGTTCCAAATCTTGGAGTAGTAGAATACCGCGATTTCAAATCATTTGTAATGGCAGATATTCCTGGAATCATTGAAGGAGCTGCAGAAGGAAAAGGACTAGGCAATCGATTTTTAAGGCACATTGAGAGAAATTCCATTCTATTGTTTATGATACCAGCAGATGCAGATGACATCAAAAAAGAGTATCAAATCTTGATGGGGGAATTAGAAAAGCATAATCCAGAGATGCTTGATAAAGATAGGCTACTCGCCGTTTCCAAATCAGATTTATTGGATGAGGAATTGATGGGAGAGATGGAGGAAGAACTTCCAGAGATTGATTTCACATTCATATCTAGTGTAACAGGTCAAGGCATTCAAACGCTGAAAGATAAAATCTGGAAACTCCTTAACTGACTGCCATATTGGCACGGTCAAATCATTGGCAAAGAAATTGACTAATCAAAAATCATTATTCGGATTAGTGGTACATCCATATTATTAAATTCAACTTTAGTTGATAATGGGAAAAAAGACAGAAAAAGCAAAAAAAGACCAAGAGGTTTTAGAAGAGCAGGATACACAAACTGTTGAAAATGAAAATCAGCAGGAAGAAAAAGTAGAGGTTGAAGAAAAATCAGAGCCTACTATTGAAGAGCAACTGGGAGAGGCAAAAGATAAGTATATCAGACTGTACTCAGAGTTTGAGAATTTCAGAAGAAGAACATCTAAAGAAAAATTGGATTTGATCTCAACGGCAAATAAAAATTTGATGTCGGATCTTATCCCTGTAATGGATGACTTTGAAAGAGCAATGGCAGCATCAGAATCTAATGACGATGTGACAGCAATACAAGAGGGTATGTCATTGATTCAAAATAAATTGGTGAAGTCTTTGGAAAGCAAAGGACTGAAGAAAATGGGAGTGAAAAAAGCAGATGAATTCAATGATGAAATTCACGAAGCGATCACTCAAATACCAGCAGAAAAGAAACTAGAAGGCAAAGTGGTAGATGTAGTTGAACCTGGTTATATGCTAGGGGAGAAAGTGGTAAGATTTGCGAAAGTAGTAGTAGGAGCAAAGCAGTAACATGGCAAAGAGAGATTTTTACGAAATTTTAGGAGTTGATCGTTCGGCAAGTAAGGATGAAATGAAAAAAGCATATCGTAAGATTGCTATTAAATTTCACCCAGATAAAAATCCTGACGACAAAGAGGCTGAAGAAAAATTCAAAGAAGCGGCAGAAGCATACGAAGTGCTTAGCAATGATGATAAGAGGGCGAGGTACGATCGCTTTGGACATCAAGGAGTAGGAGGAGCAGCCGGCGGTGGATTTGGTGGAGGAGGAATGAATATGGACGACATATTCTCTCAATTTGGAGACATCTTCGGTGGCGGAGGTGGCGGAGGCAACCCTTTTGAAAGCTTCTTCGGAGGTGGCGGAGGCGGTGGTCGCCGAATGAGAAAAGGGACTAATCTTCGTATAAAGCTCAAGCTGACTCTTCAGGAAATAGCCAATGGAGTAGAAAAGAAAATCAAGGTCAATAGACTAATTGTAGATCCTGATACCACGTTCAAAACGTGTACTAGCTGTAATGGTGCAGGTCAGGTAAAGAAGGTAATGAATACCATGCTAGGCCAGATGATGAGCACGGCTACTTGTCCTGCTTGCGGTGGATCAGGTCAGATGGTAGAAAGTAAGGCAACTGGTGTAGATAGCTCAGGGTTGAAAAGGCAAGAAGAAGTTATTCCAATAAAGATACCAGCAGGTGTTAGCGATGGAATGCAGCTCTCCATGTCTGGAAAGGGTAATGAAGTAGCGGGGGGTGTAGCCGGAGATTTATTAATACTCGTTGAGGAAGCAGAAGACGCTACACTGAAAAGAGATGGTAATAATGTCATCTATGATCTTTATGTCAATTTCGTGGATGCTGCTATGGGAGCCTCCTTGGAAGTACCAACGATAGACGGTAAGGTTAAGATAAAGGTTGACGCAGGAACTCAAAGCGGTAAAATTCTCCGACTTAGAGGAAAAGGGATCAAATCTATAGAGGGATATGGTCATGGTGATCAGCTGGTTCATGTCAATGTATGGACTCCTAAAAAGCTTTCATCTGAGGAAAAAAGTATGCTAGAGTCGTTAAAAAATTCTCCTAATTTCCGACCTGATCCAGGAAAAGGAGATAAGAGTTTCTTCGAACGAATGAAGGAATATTTTTAGTATTTCAGGGTTTAGTGCACTCTAGTATTTCATGTATAGAGTCTTCGAGAAAATAAGTTCTGGAAATAGTAAGAATTATTTGATTAAAACGTAACATGTACTTAGCCTTTTCGTAAGGTAGTCCATGTTGCGATTGGTCATATTTGGAGGGTCATTCCTGCTTTATAGTTTAGGTGCTTTAGCACAGCTTACAAAGTTCTATACCATTAAAGAATCAGCAGCTTTTGATACCGTTGATTTCTATTTAAAAGCAACTGCAACCAATTGTCTTGTCAAACAATCAGATGAAGATGATAATCCAATTACTATCTATGGAAATCCTGATTTAGGTAAGATCAATCCTTCTTTCATTAACAAAGTAAAAAACGGCACCTGTTATGCCAAATTAGGATTGGATGAATACAATGCTTCAGGCTTTGGAGATAGCTTTTCAATGGCAGTTTCTAGAAGTGAAAAGGATAATGACTTTTGGAAGGTAAATTTTTCAGATAATAAAATTTACAAACTCAATCTAAATTATGGTTTTGGTAATGCTGATGTAAACCTCTCTGGTTCTGCAGTGAAGAGGCTAAAGGTGAAGTCTGGGAGTGCTGATATTGTGGTAGGTTATGATGAAGGCACCAGAAATAAAATTAGAATGGATACTTTCCATGTGAAAGCAGATTTTGGTTCCATCATTGCAAAAAGGATGGATTTGACTAGAGCTGAAAATGTCATTACCAAAATTGGATTTGGAAATGTAATGCTCGATTTTGATCGAGAGATGACTAACAAGTGTAGGGTGGATGCATCTGTAGGAGCTGGGAATTTGGAAGTCTTCCTTCCTGAAGAAGGTACACCTACCATAATTTATGTTAAAGATTCTCCATTATGCTCTATCAAACTGGCTCCTGGTTTTGAAGAAGTGGAGAAGAATGTCTTCATAAATATGAGTTACGATGCGAATGCAGAAAATTTGCTCACCTTCGATGTGGACGTAGCACTAGGTATGGTTCGCTTCAGGTACGCTGATTAGCTCAATCTTTTCGTCTTTGTCAGTCTGAGTTTATCGAAGACGACATTGTAGAGTTGCTTGTTGATAAGTAATTTCTCCTTTCAGTGTCAAGTTGATTTTTTCGAAATTTATTGGTTTTCAAACTCATGCTTTAGTAACCACTGCTTTCTCTGAATTCCACCTCCATATCCAACTATACTTCCATCTGATCCTATAATCCTATGACAAGGAATGATGATGGAAATACGATTGTCTCCATTGGCTCTCGCTACAGCTCTTACTGCTTTTACATCACCTACTATACCTGCTTGTTGCTTGTATGATCTAGTCACACCATATGGAATTTGTAATAAAGCATTCCATGTTTTTTGTTGAAACTCAGTTCCTGGGATCACTAGTGGAAGATCGAATTCCTTTCTTTTCCCTTCAAAATATTCATTGAGTTGCTTCTGCGCCAAGTCGAGCATAGGATGTTTACCAGTGATGAGCTTGGTTTCCAATCGCTTTTCTAAAATGGCAAGCTGAGTTTCCAACATTTTCCGATCGGTGAATTCTAAAAGACAAACTCCTTCATCTGTAGCGCCTATCATCAAAGGCCCCAATGGTGATGCGATTCTATTTACTGTGACGATATCGCCTTGCTTGCCTGGAGAAAATCCGGTCATATTTTTGAATGTTTCTGAAAATCCACTTAGCGATTCATAGCCATGTGAGAATGCGGTTGAAGTTACTGAATTACCTTCCTTAATTTTCAGAACAGCTCCGTTAATCCGACTCATTCTAAGGTAGGCTTGAAAAGTCATACCATGATTTTTATTGAAATAGCGTCTGATTTTGGAAGGACTGTAACCAAGCTTTGTTAGTTCATAATCCTTCCACTTTTTTTCGGGTTGAGATTCTACTTCTTTTAGAAGGTCAAGCAACCAATCTGGTGTTTCGCCGAGAACCTTCATAGGACGGCATACTTTGCAGGCTCTATACCCATTGTCAAGTGCCATTTTGGTGTTTTGAAAGAATTCTACGTTTTCTTTTTTTGGCTTGCGAGCCGTACAAGTAGGTCTGCAAAAAATGCCAGTTGTTTTCACGCCTACAATAAACACTCCTTCAAATTGAGAATTTTTGTCCAATAAGGCAGTGTACATTTCGTCAAAAGAGGGAGTGTTAATCATAGCTCAAATCTAAATTTGATTAGAGCAATGACACAACCGAAAATTGAACATGCATTTTTAATAATAAATGATCGTCATTCCTGCGAATGCAGGAATCCCATCTAAGTAAATTTAAACTATGGCATTTAATGAACAATTAGCAGACAAGCTAAGGATAGAATTGGAAAGAAGAAGCGTTTCATTTGAGGAAAAGAAAATGATGGGAGGATTGTGCATTATGGTTGATGATAAAATGTGCGTTGGTGTAATCAAAGAAGACCTTATGGCGAGAATTGGGCCGCATGTGTATGATGAGTTCCTAGACCGCATAGGCGCAAGAGCAATGGACTTTACTAAACGATCGATGAAAGGCTATGCTTATCTAGCCTCTGAAGGTTGGGATAATGACAAAGAACTAGCAGACTGGATTGATCAATGCTTGGCCTTCAATAAGGAAGCGAAATCTTCCAAGAAGAAGTGAACTTTACTAAAACACCATGGAAATCATGCCTAGCAATAGCATTGCAATCCCGTAGGTAATTCCAAACCATTTCAGATGATAGCTAAAAGATTGATTGCTGCTCATGGTTAATAGCTGGGTAACTGCCGCAATATAGAGTAACTGAGTGATGCTGATGTTTTTGAAAAGTGGATACAATGTATTTGTCTTTGTAAGACTGAACAAGCCATTCAAAGAGAGATTATCATTGAAAAGGCTCATATCGTATCCTTCCAGGCTACCATAATCTATGAAAGTAAACCAAAGAATTCTCAGCACTTCTGGAAGGTATTTCACCAGCTCCGCAAGAATGACTATTCTCAAGGCAAGGGATAGTTTTATCTTTTCTACTCTAAATAGAAAAACCCCAAACATCATCAAACCTACCATTCCAGCGAATTTGATTGGGTAAAGGATGAACTTTACACCCAAGTTATACATAAGAAAGTTGCTCCATTCAAATTCACCTGCTCTATACTCTGCTGGCAGAAAAATGTCTTTGAAGTAAACATAATTGAAAAGGCTGCTTAAAAGAACAAAGAGGCCTAAAGCTAGCCACCAGCTCAGGATGATAGGATGTTTTTGCTCTTGGGATTCCATAGTAATATCATTCTCCATTATTCTCAAATTGTTTATTCAGTGACTTTTCTTTTTCTAAATCCTCGATTGCAGGTTTAAGAAGTGGGTCTATCAGCAGGATGTTGTAGTTAGCCCAGAAGGCGCTATCATATGCTTGATCTACATCATACAAATCCAATTCATCTTCAAGGGCTTCTCTTTTTTTGATGCGGTCAAAGTCTCTTTTCTTGGTCACCACCTGATTAACCATAAAAGTAATTTTGTTGAATTGTGCCTTTTTCTCCCCTGTTTCTTCATCCTCATAGAGCGCAGTGCCTCTCATAGAATGTTCAAAAGATTCAAAATAGGTAGGATAATATTTGTCTTCTATTTTGGAGTAGATAATATGAAATTTGTAAAGGAATTGCTTCTTATAATAGAGGTTTAGGAATTTGTTTTCTTTGTATGGATGTTGATATTTACCCCACGAATGTTCTACAATAGCATAGTCATTCATGTTGATGACCATACTTCCACTAAAATATCCAAGAGCACTACTTTCAAGTGGCTTTTTATAATTTATGTGGTAATAAATTTCATCATCCACTTTGGTCACTTTTGCTATTTCAAAATCATACTTACTCACAAAGTCAGTGGCTTTCTTTTTCTTTCCAGAGGATAAATTACGATTTGATCTGACGGTATTGTTAAGAAGTAGTCGATAAATGTTGTTATGATGAGCATATTGTTTTCCCCAAGCAAGCTTGACCATCTTGTTCATTATATCTTCATTTCGCTTGAACTTCCAGCTATATTCTCGATAATCTTCGCTTTTTCGTATTTGTCTCACCTTTACTTTACTTGTGGTTTGTGCTTGGCGATAGCTGCTTTCTGTAATTCCGATGGAAGCCTCAATTAGACGTGTGTATTGATCATCTCTCAGGCTTAGCTCTCTGTAAAATCCTTCCAGATAATGAAGCTTGGTAGGATAGTTTTTCCGCATACTTCTCAGTGCCTTTTTTACAATAGCAGCCACAGTATCCTTATGAGTAGTGATGACGACTTCATCTAGATAGCTCTTGCTTTCCTGCACATAAATAGAAAAACTGGTTGCAGTATTGCTGGAGAGGAGAGGTATTATGCACTCACCGTATCCAATTCTGGAGATGACAAGCGTGTCATAAGATGAGGTGTCAGGATAGTGGAGTACGAACTGTCCTTCGCTGTTGGAGTAGGTGCCAATAGTGCTATTTTTCAGGTAAATATGTGCAAATTCTAAAGACGTAGAATCAGTCTGACTTTGAACTGTACCAGAAATTTTCTTTTGTCCTTGAACTTTTATGGGAAGACTGATGAATAATATGACAAAGACGATTAGATATGGCTTCATATCATTCTCCATTATTTTCAAATTGTTCGTTCAATGACTTTTCTTTTTCTAAATCCTCGATTGCTGGTTTGAGGAGTGGGTCTAGTAATAAGATATTGTAGTTAGTCCAGAAATCAGAGTCATATTGATGATTAGTGCCATAGAGATCTTTTTCTTCTTCTAATGCGTCTCTTTTTTTGATACGATCAAAGTCCTTTTTTCGAGTCACAACTTGGTTGACCATTAAGGTCATTTTTTTATATTGAAATTCTTCTTTTCCAGACTCTTCAAATGTGTGCTTTTCGGTTCCTAAAATAGGCTCATGCAATTCAAGGTAGGTAGGGTAGTACTTGTTGTCGATTTTAGAATAGAGCACATGATTCTTCCTATGGTACTTCCCTCTGTAAAAAAATGAATCGCTTTGTGGATCTTTACCGTGGCTTCTCTTGTATGGGTGTGGAATAATAGCCCAGGTCCATTCAATGATAGCAAAGTCATCCATGTTTATAACCATACTGCCGCCTTGGTACATGAAAGGCCCAGAAGTTTCTGGACTCAGATAGTAAGATATGTGATAGTATAATGCTTCTTGATCCTTTATTATTTTGGTTATTTCAAATTCATGACTCTTGAAAAATCCTGCTCTCTTATCCTTTTCGAAATTGATCATTTGATTAGATCGAGGAAAGTTGAGTTTGAGTAGTCGAGTTATATTGTTATAGTTAATATATGTTTTGCCCCAAGCAAGCTCAGTCGCTTTTTTGAAAGCATTCACATACAACCGGCTGTTTAAATTATACTCTCTATAATCTTCACTTTTTCGTACCTGTTTTACCTTTATTTTGCTGTTAGTTTGGTTTTTGCGATAGCTATTTTCGGTAATTCCAACCGAAGCTTCAATCAAACGAGTATACCTGTCGCCTTTAGTGCTAAGCTCTCTATAGAATCCTTCCAAGTAGTGGAGTTTAGTGGGATAATTTTTTCGAAATTTTTTCAAGACTTTTTTAACAATAGCTGAAACTGTATCCTTATGAGTAGTGATGACGACTTCATCTAAATAGTTTTTGCTCTCTTTTATATAAATGTGAAGGCTTGTTGATGTGTCTTCTGCTGGTAGAGGTAACATATAAATACTATACCCAATTCGAGATACGACAAGAGTGTCTTGAGCTAAAGAGTCTGGGTAATTGAGTGTGAATTTTCCTTCGGCATTTGTGTAGGTGCCAATAAATCCATTTTTGATGTATATATGGGCAAACTCTAGAGCTACAGATTCGTGTTGATTTTGTACTCTGCCAGAAATTTTTCTTTGGTCTTGCGCTTTGATGCAGAGGTTAATAAAGAAAATGGCGAAGACGATTAGATATGGCTTCATATTACTCTCCATTACTTTCAAATTGTTCGTCCAGTGATTTTTCTTTTTCAAGGTCTTCAATGGTGGGTTTCAGTAGAGGGTCTATTAGAAGAATATTATAGTTGACCCAGAAACCAGCATCGTATGGATGCTCTACATCGTATAAGTCTAATTCATCTTCCAGAGCTTCTCTTTTTTTGATCCGGTCAAAATCACGTTTTTTAGTAATTATTTGATTGACCATAAAAGTCATTTTATCAAATTGATATTCTTCTCTTCCATTCTCATAAACGTGATTGGAAGCCTCTAAAATTGGTTTATATACTTCAAAAAAAGTAGGATAATATTTGTCTCCAAATTTTGAATAGATGATATGATTTTGAAAGGCAAACTTCCCCTTGTAGTACATAAAGTCATACCGAGCCATAGTCTTGTAGGGATGTGGCATTCCTCTATACTTCCATTCGATAATAGCGGAATCATCAACATTAATAATTATCTCTCCTCCATAATGATTAAGAGGACTCGTTGTGGATGGGTCTGTCTGAAATGTGATGTGGTAGAGCTTGTTTCCATTCTCGATCGAAACTTTGGTGATAGTAAAATCAAAGGCATCAATGAAATCATTTTCTTGGGCAAAAAGGAGAATCTTTCTGTGATCCATTTTAGCAATATTGGTTCCTAGTAGCTTTCTTATGCTATTATAGTCCTGCCAGTCAAACCCTATTTTCATCATTTTCTTCATGGCAGCCGACCATAGTTGTCTTTTCACATCATAAGCTCTGTAATCCTCACTTTTCCGGATTTGTTTAATCTTTATTTTAGTTGTTGTTTCATCTTTCCGGTAGCTATTTTCTGTAATGCCTATTGAAGCCTCAATTAACCTAGTATAATTATCGCCTTTTAAGCTCAGTTCCCGATAGAACCCCTCTAAGTAGTGCAACTTGGTTGGATAGTTTTTACGAAATCTTCTCAGCACCTTTTTAACAAAAGCAGCTACTGTGTCCTTTTGTGTAGTAATTACTACCTCATCTAAATAGTTACTGCTTTCTGGCACATAAATAGAAAGACTTCTTGATGTGTCCTGTGCTATTAAGGGTAACATGATGTTACCATACCCAATTCGTGAGACAACAAGAGTGTCTTGAGCTAAAGAGTCTGGGTAATTGAGTGTGAATTTTCCTTCGGCATTTGTGTAGGTGCCAATGAATCCATTTTTGATGTATATATGGGCAAACTCTAAGAAAGTAGAATCATTAGTGCTGATGACTTGACCACTAATTTCTTGCTTATTTTGAGCTTGTAAACAAGTGCTTAGTAACACGAGTAAACTTGCGAATAGGTGATGTTTCTTCATGTAAATTAGATTAGAAGAGTTGTTTAGCAATTTTCATGCTATAGTTATTCGTCATACAATTTTTTGTTCGTATTGTAAGATGAAAAAATAGTCACCCTTTAGGATGATTTTAATGCTGGGCACATGTAGCGCCTTGAATTGATCATTATTTGGTTCTATCATTGAAGCAAAAAAAGAACATGAAATATTCTAACGAAATAGTAATTGATCTGCCAAGGAATAAAGTAATTGAGCTATTTGATAATCCTGAAAATATGAAATACTGGCAAAAGGGATTGGTCAACTTCGAGTGCATTTCTGGTGAGGAGGGAAAGTCAGGAGCCAGATCTAAGTTGAGTTATCAGATGGGAAAGCGCTCAGTTGAGATGGTTGAAACAATTGTAGAGAATAGTTTTCCAGAAAATGTGTAGTACTTATGAAACAAAGGGTATTTTCAATACACAGAACAA
>JBGCFL010000180.1:0-36085 GCA_045106975.1 Ekhidna sp.
CATCACAAACGTTTTTGATCGATTCTATCAAACACCCCATAGCATGAATGATGAGGGAACAGGACTTGGTCTGGCTCTGACAAAAGAGCTTGTATTACTTCATAGTGGAACAATTAACGTTGAAAGTGTGCCAAATCAAGAGACAACTTTCAGTATTACCCTCAGAATGGGAAAATCTCATTTTGCAGAAACTGATATTTCATTAGAATCTTCTGATCAATCAACCAAATCACTTGAAGATAAATATCCTCTGTATGAAAACCCAATAGTGAATGATAGCCCAATTCAAGATCCTATATCTGAGATAGAGGACTTGCATATTTTGGTAGTGGAAGACAACCCAGAAATGAGTAAATATATAGCTGACAGTCTGCAGGATTTCGGTTATCATGTATCATTGGCTACCAATGGGAAAGAGGGGTTAGATTTTCTTTCGAAGCAAAAACCAGATCTTATTTTAACAGACTGGCTGATGCCTGAAATGAATGGGTTTGAGATGGCTACTGAAATCAAAAAGTCTGAAGAACTTGCCTTTATACCCATGATATTTCTTACCGCAAGAGCGGATGATCAAGACAAAATTAATGTTCTGAATCTCGGAGTGGATGACTATTTATTCAAACCATTTAATCCTGAAGAGCTTCTAGTAAGAATTAAAAACTTACTCCTAAACCGACAGCAAAGAAATCAATACATAGAGGAGAATGAAATAAAGGTGGATGAAATAGTTTGGCTTCAAACTCACTCAAATTTAAAGGCTTCTATAGATCAGTACATTGAAGAACATATTAAGGAAGAAATCACAGGGCAGCAACTTGCTGAGTGTTCAATGCTAAGTGAAAGAAGCTTGTATCGGAAAGTTAAATCCAATACAGGGCTTTCGCTGATGCAATATGTAAAAGAATACCGAATACGAAAAGCTAGAACCTTGCTGGAAAATAAAGAGTTTCTTACAGTATCTGAAGTATCATACGCTGTTGGATTCAATTACTTAAGTCACTTTACCAAAAGTTTTAAGGAACGTTTTGGTAGTCAACCATCAGAGTATTTGGAGTAGAAAGACATTTTGTCTTCCTCTCGTTATGCTGCATGCAGCTTTACCTCTCTTTATTAAATGTCGCAAAATTTAGGTTTTGCAAAAGGATCTCTTACGGGATGACTGGATGGATGATTAATTAGTAAGTAAATCGTATCTGATTTTCATTACTTTCAGAGACATAAAAAAAAAGCCTTAACTATCTGATAGTCAAGGCTTTGTAAAGTAGTCCGTAGGGGAATCGAACCCCTGTTGCTGAGATGAAAACCCAGTGTCCTAACCCCTAGACGAACGGACCATTTTTCTAAGGAGGTGCAAATATAGAACGTCCAAACTTTTAAACAAGGGACGGAATAAAAAAAGCGAAGAAATTTTTTCTTCGCTTTTCAAAATCATTCAAATCGTTGATTACATCGCTCCTTCTTCGTTACCATATCGGTCAACCAAAATAGGATCTCCTGCTCCTTCAACCTTCAATCGATCGTATTGTGTTGCCTTGTCTCCTACTACTACAAAAATGTAGTTATTCAGATCAAAGTATTCAGTAGCTGTTGCTTGGATACTCTCGACGGTAGCTGAAGTAACCGCTTGCTGCTCTCCATCAATATAGTTTTCAGATAAGTCATAGGTGCTGATATTCTGAAGGATTCCCAACAAGGAATTCAGCGTTTCAAATTTCCTAGCATTTTCCTTAATCATAGCAGTTTGAGTTTTACTCAAATCCTCCTCTGTGTAAGTATCTCCATATGAACCAATCACTTCTTTGAAAGTATCTAATGCCTCTTTAGTCACGTTAGATTTTACACTAGATGACGCTGAAAAACTACTTGGTGCAAATCCACTTCTTCTTGGGAATGCATAAGCTCCGTAGGTAAACTGCTTCTCTTCTCTCAAAATTTGAAATAATCGTCCTGAAGACCCATCTCCTAGCCTGTCATTAGCCAACATAATTTCATTGTATGTTGGATCATTAGCTGGCACAGTCAATCTAGACATAATAATAACAGATTGCTTAGCTTCAGGAATATCTACGAAGTAAACTGAAGGCTCACTAGGCGTAGCAGGAACATCATACGTTGGCATAGTCACTTCCTTTTGTTTCCATTCATTCGCAAGTCTGCTCAACGCACTTTTGGCATCTGCCTGAGTTACGTTACCAGCTATATGGAAGTTAGAAATATTAGGAGCGAAATTATTTTCATAGAATGCCTTCAAATCATCTATTGTAATGTTTTCTACCACATCTTTATAACCAATAGAAGGATGAGCAAAAATGTGATCCTCACCATAAATCTTCTTATTCATAACCACTCTCGCAATCGAATTAGGGTTTGTTTCACGTTGCTGAATACTGTTAATTGTTTGGTTTACAATTCTTTCGAATTCTTTCTCATCCCATCTTGGCTCCAATAAAACTTCACTTACTAAGTCCATAGTGGCATTAAAGTTTCTTGCCAAGCAGTTACCAGAAACTTGGATGAATTCATCAGAAGTAAACATATTAACGTTCGCTCCCAATTGTCCGATAGCATCTTCCAATTCCTCTGGAGTTTTGTTAGCCGTTCCTTCCATCATGATGTCAGTCATCAAATTAGCTACTCCTACTTTCTCAGGATTATCTAAATAATGCCCTCCTTTTATTCTAATAGAGAAATTGACTAATGGAAGTTCGTTTGTCTCCACTCCATAAAGTCCCATTCCATTGGCAAGTTCACCTGTCCAAATAGTAGGTGGAGTTACCAAAGGTGCTTCACCAAAATCTGGCTCAGCTGATCTATCAAATGATGAAACTGTTTTCACAATTGTCAAATCACCTTCTTCTTCAATGATCTGGCTTTCAGTGAATGGCACAATAGCCTCCTCTTTAATATCCGCAGCAACTGCTCCTTCCATAGCCAAATCAGTTGCTCCTTTTGGAACGAAGTTGGTAACGATCATATTTTGGTTTAGAATATATTTTCTAAATACTCTCATTACATCCTCTTTAGTCACCGCTTTGATATTGGCAATGTCTTGCTCTACAAAGTCTGGGCTACCTGCATACTCATTGTACTGAGCCAATTGAAATGCTTTTCCAAGTGTACTACTAATTCCATTGTAAAAACCAGTCTCCAATCCAGCTTTGATTCTATCTAAATCTTTTACATCAAATCCTTCTTTATCGAACTTGGTAAATGTCTCATTGATAACCATTCTAACTGAATCTAGATCAGTTCCGCTATTTGCTCTCACTCTAATAGTGAATGTTCCTGCTAGTTCATTTGAACTATTGTAAGATGACACTCCAGGAGCTAACTTAGATTCTTCCACAATAGCCTTATATAAAGGTGCTCTTTTACCATCTGTTAAGATCTGACCTAGAGCATCCAATGCCCACTGATCTTTATTGAATTGTTCTACAGAAGGGAATGTCATTCTCAATTCTGGAAGACTTGCGAAATTATCTTCGTAATAAAAAACTTTAGTTTCGTCCAAAGTAACAGGCTGAGGATCCATAGGTGTATCAGTACCTCTTGAAGGAATCTCTCCAAAATACTTACCAATCATTTCCTTTACTCCTGCTTTCTCAATATCACCAGCGATAACTAGAGTGGCGTTATTAGGACCATACCATTCCTCATAGAAGTTTTTCACATCATCCAAAGTAGCATTTTGTAAATCCTCCAATTCACCAATTACCGTCCAGTTGTATGGGTGACCTTCTGGGTACATTGCTTTCAGTATCACACTCTGAGTATGTCCATAAGGCTGATTATCTACTCTTTGTCTTTTTTCATTCTGAACAACAGGTTTTTCGCCCTCTAATGAAGCAAGAGAAACAGCGTTTATGAAGTATCCCATTCTGTCAGATTCCATCCAGAGTACTTTTTCCAAAGCATCTTTAGGGACTACTTCATAATAGACCGTTCCGTCCGTCCAAGTTCCTCCATTGAATGTACCTCCCCATTCGTTTATGTTCTTGAAAAATCCTCCGTTTGGAACATTTTCTGAACGTTGAAACAGCATGTGTTCAAAAAAGTGAGCAAAACCAGTTCTTCCAGGTTTCTCTCTATTGGATCCAACATGTACCAAAATAGCTACTGCAACTATTGGATCTGAATCATCTTGATGAAGAACTACATCTAGTCCATTTTCAAGTGTGTATTTTTCATACTCAAGAGAAAGCTTGTCAGTCTCTTCGTTTGAGCTAGTTCCACATGAAGAAATCATAATACTCAAGGGAATTAAAGCGATTAAAAGGTTCTTAATATTTTTCATTTTAACTGTTAAAAAGTTGATGAACCCGCTAGTTACTAAATGTTTAGCCTATTAAATAAGGAATTTCTGATAAATGGGCATTAGAAGTTTCTAAAAGGATTTAGAAATGAATTGATTACATCAAAAAGAGGTTATAGTTTTGCACCCTGAAAATCAAAGCAAGATTAATATGTCTACAAAAATCGGTATCAATGGATTTGGAAGAATCGGAAGACTTAGTTTCCGTGCACTTCTAGAAAAAAATAATGTTGAAGTCGTTGCAATCAATGACTTAACAGACACACATACATTAGCTCACTTGCTAAAGTATGATTCTAATCACGGTAAATTTCCTGGCACTGTTGAGGCAGATGACAACAATATCATTGTAAATGGAAAAGCAATTCCAGTAACAGCTGAAAGAGATCCAAAAAATCTTCCTTGGGGAAAACTAGGAGTTGAAATTGTATTAGAATCTACAGGATTCTTCGTAGATGAGGCTGGCGCTGGTGGTCACTTAACTGCTGGGGCTAAGAAAGTAGTTATTTCTGCACCTGCAAAAGGAAATATTCCTACTGTGGTTCTTGGTGTAAATGATGACACGATGACTGGTGAGGAAACAATCCTTTCTAATGCTTCTTGTACTACCAACTGTCTTGCGCCAATGGCAAAAGTATTGGATGACGCTTTTGGAATTGAAAAAGGATACATCACAACTGTACACGCTTACACTTCTGATCAAAATATTCAGGATGCTCCTCACAAAGATTTGAGAAGAGCAAGAGCGGCTGCCGTTTCTATCATTCCGACATCCACTGGAGCTGCAAAGGCTGTAGGACTAGTACTTCCCCACCTGAATGGCAAATTGGATGGTATAGCAATGAGAGTTCCTACTCCTACTGGATCATTGACTGATCTAACGGTAGTAGTGAAAAAAGAAGTAACAGCTGAACAAGTAAATGCTGCAATGAAAGCTGCTGCTGATGGCCCAATGAAAGGGGTTCTTGAATATACTGAAGACCCAATCGTTTCTATCGATATCGTTGGCAATCCTCATTCTAACATCTTCGATTCTAAGTTGACTTCTTGTCAAGGAACACTAGTTAAAGTAGTAGGATGGTATGATAACGAGGCAGGATACTCTGCAAGAACTGCTGATTTGATTAGCAAGATTGCATAATCACTAATAAATCAACATTTGTATTAAAATCTCCAATGGATAAGATCTGTTGGAGATTTTTTTTGCTAATTATCTACCACACATCCCTTTAAAGTCACAGTAAGAGCATTTCTTTTCATCTTCTGTTTGGTCAAAAGGCTGATCCATTCCATAAAGCTCTGATAGTAGACTTGATAGATGATTTTCAAACTCTGACAGATGTATTCTAGCATCTTTCATTGGCTCACCATCCATTTTTAATCTGAGGTCAAAATCTGGCTGGAATAACTCAGACATATTTAGAAGTCCTGGAACAATAGCGTCTTCATGTCCTTTTTTTGAAGCATAAAGCCAAGCATAAAAAATAGTTTGAAAACCTGCTTTATTTCTCCCTGACTTCCAATTACTGGCAGGTGTACGATCAAATACCTTTTCAACGTTCACTATTTCCTTGTCGTCTCTCCCACTTTTGTAGTCAATGACGCGCACTACTCCCTCTTTTCTATCTACACGATCTATATCTGCACCTAATGTTATTTGATGTGTTTTCCCGTCTGCTTCTATGGCTAATGAACGCTTGTAGTTCTCCTCCTTTTCAAGACTGACGATTTCAAATGGAGCGTACTTTTCATCCATTTCTACAATTTCCATTACAAACTTTCGGATAAGATCTGCCATTACTAGATTTCGATCTTTCAGCTCAAACTTGCGTTTTTCTCCCATTCCAAAATGCTCTCTAAAAGCTTTTGCAATAGCTCCATCCACAGAATCTTTGATCCGCTTAAAATCAATCTGCTCAATGGTTCTATTGGGTCGATCTTTTATAGCATCCAGGTATAGATACTCTAGTGTATTGTGAAGTACGTTTCCAAAGTTCCGTGCATCCAGCTCATCACTCATTTCGTCCTTGGTAAACAGACGGAGAACATATTTGAAATAAAACTTGAGTCTACAATCGAAATATGTATTGAGCGCCGAAGCAGATAGCTTACTTCTACCATTTTCTGTGTAATACTGAAGCTTTTCTAGAATATCAGTCGTTTTTTCAATACTTATAGGCTTATTCTCTTTTACCTGTATCGCATTGCTCAACTTTTGTCGAATTATATTCAGTCCACTCTCCTGCTCTATCTGCCTTATGAATCTGCTTACTTCTCCGCTCAACCCAAAATCTGCATACATGTTGTAGTAAAATGAAAGCTGATCTGCTCGCTGGAATAATCGATAGAACAAGTAGGAAAATATAGCATCTTGAACTTCAAACGTGGGTAAGTTGAATGCTCGTCTAATACGATAAGGCATGAACGAGCCATTTCTCTGTGGTGATGGAAATATGCCTTCATTCATATTGAGCATGAATACATATTTGAAATCCAAGTTTCTCGTTTCCAGAGCTCCCATTACTTGAAGTCCTTCTACTGGCTCTCCACTAAATGGAATTTTCATAGAACGAGCCGCTTTTCTGAACAAACTCTTGAATGTTTTTAAATCCACTTCAATCACTTGCTTATCCAAAATTTCATCCAATCTTCCAAGCAATTGCTGGAAGTGGTATAGATACTCTCGCTCCAATCCAAATCGCTCCACTACCTGCTGACCAAGCACCTCAACCACACTTTTGAGATATTTAGCGAAATTTTCACCGTCTTTCATCTGCCTGAAGATGGTATTCAAAAGAGTAGATTGAATATCTAAGATATCTTGATGAAATACCCTGATCTGATTATTCTTTCTAATTGACTTTATGAGCTTATCCAGTGGGTCTTTATCCTCCTTGTATAGATATGGATGACTTAAAACATCAATGGTGGGTTTATGATAAAAAGTAATCCCATTAGTAGAAGATAATTGACTATGCTCCTGCACCTCAAGCGCTGCTTCCAATAACCCAAATAATGGTGTTTCCTTCAACGGGTAGCCCATGGTGACATTGAGTTTTTCCACGTTTTCAGGCAATGCATTGAGTACCGGAAACAACATATACTCTTGAGGAAGCACTATCACTATCTCATTAGCCTCCACATTTCCGGAATCAAGCAATTCTTTCACTTGTTCTCCGATCGCTTTTGCTTGCCCAACTTCTAGTGAAACACCTGTGACATGAACAGGTTTTTCTTGAGCTATTCTATTTGGAATGTCCTTTGGGAAAGTGCTTCCAAAAATGGAATCTTTTTGATACTGTCTTAAAAATGAGCCTGCTTCTTGCAGTTCAGAATCCAAATAGTAGCTATCAATATCCCATATAACTTCCGCTTTGTGTTCCGTCACAAAGAACTTCATCAGAAACTCTTCTACTGGCGTCATCGCATTAAAGCCCGCAAAGATGATAGGACCACTCTGAATATTCTTTTCCTTGATGGAATCCATCAATTCTCGATAAATATGAGAAGTATAGCCGACTTGATCCTCTTTTAGTCGCTCTTTAAATGAGTCATAGACTGGAGCAAGTATTTTCCAAGTATCTACAAACTGCTCTTGGGTTTTACTAGCCGTTGGGAAAAATTCTTGCCAGAACTTCTGAATGATTTTTTCTTGCTCTGGGTCTAGAAAATAAAAGTCCTCCGCTATTTGTCGATCGCTTTTTATATGATGAAATAGCTGCTTAGGATTAACTAAGTAATGATCTACTTCTTCAAAGTCTCTAAGTAACATTTCTCCCCAGAAATAGAAAGACTCGAATCCTTCTGATGCGGGTTGATGTTTTTTAAATGCTTCGAACAGTTCAAAAACTAAAGAGAGTGTATCCGCCTTTTTTATTGGTGAATACTGAAACAAGAAATCCTCTAGACTCTTTACTTCTGGCGACCATACAGGTTTGTCTATTTTTTGAGACAGATGCTTTTTCAAGAAAAGACCAGCTCTTCTATTAGGAAAAACTACTGTACATTCTCCAAGCTCGTCACCATGTTTTTCAAGGAGCTGATCAGCTACTTCTGATAGGAAAGTATTCATAAAGCTTTTGTTTCTCCTGTTTTCAAATACAGTAAATGGCCACTTGCCTCATATCCCATTCCTTCTAATAAGGTTGTGTACTCCTTCAACTGCTTTTCATCTTGTTTCTTAGGCTGGCCGCTTTTAAAATCAATCACCTTCACTTTGTTCCCGTCTATCATTACCCTATCCATCCGTTTTGTTTCTCCGTCTTTCGGCAGCACTACCACTTCTGTTTTTACTTGATGTGCACCTTCAAACCAACCTTTGACTTCAGTATTGTTCCAAAGATTCTTAATGATAACTTCATAACTCTTTCTGTCATCAGGAGTGATTTCCATTCTCTTTTCATAGCGATCAAGTATTTTATCAGTTTGTTCCCAATGGATGATTTCTGACAGAATCTGATGGAGCAATATTCCCTCATTTCGCTGCTGCTCTACTTCATCGTCGTAATATGCTTTTCCAGTCTTTCGAATGCTTAGTTTATTACTCCACTTGTGTGTTGGGTATCCTGAAAGTGAAACCAAGTCTTCCTTTTTGGTCACCTCTTTAATAGGCAATGAACCATTCTTGTAGATCATAGCTTCCTCTGACCAACCTTCTAGAGAGTTTTTCTCAAAGAAGGTGTATAGCAATTTGGATGCTGAACCGTACATGGATTTCTTCTCCTTTGGCGGAGGCTGACAAAAAGCGTACAATCCATTCTCAGCTCTGGTAAATGCGACATAGAGCACATTTAAACTCTCTAAATGCCACTTGGCTAGTTCTTGTTTGTACTTAGGTGAGAAGACTGTTTTATCTAGTTCTGACTTATAATCCACAGGAAGCGATTTCAATTCGCCGAAAGATTCTCCCTCAGGAGCTTCATACCAAGAAGGGTGCGTTTTGCTGTCAAAATCGAAGTTGCAAAAAGGAACGAACACAATAGGATATTGCAGTCCTTTTGCCTTGTGTGAAGTAATCACCTCAATAGCATCAAGGGCACCAGTAAGCTGAACTGAACGCTTTGCTCCCGCATCTGCCCACCAATCCATGAAAATGCGGATATCAGATCTTTGATTTTTACTAAATTCTAATACGGCATCCTGAAAAGCTTGTAGGTAAGCAAATTCTGATGATATTTTATTCAAACCAAAGGTTCTAATTAACACCTCTGTCAATTCTAAAATAGGGAGATGAAGTAAATGCTGTTTGAATTTCTGAAAAGCAGACGGTAGTCCATCTTCATTTAATCGTATAAAATCCTCATGAGAATTGAATGAAATTCCATTACTCAATTGTTGATATCTAAACACTAAATCAGCTACTACACTATTGTCGTCTGGATTTAATAGATGCTTGAAAGCGGATAATAAGAGCTGCACTACTGACGAATTGGACAAGAGCATTCCTTCCGCTGAAATAACTTCCACATTGGTTTCATTTTCCCTTCTGTAGTCCAAAACAAAATTGACAATTTGTGTTGCTTCCCAATTTGATCGAACGAGGATGGCCATATCATTTAACTTATGTCCTTCTTTGAGCAATGACTCTATCTCATTTACCATTCGCTCTAATGAAACCTCATTCCACTTCTCTCCTTGTTCTTTTGAAAGAAACTCCAACTGTACCAATCCATTTGTCAATGCATTTTTTGGAGCCACCTCTTGTTCTACAGCATCGTAGGCAGAATGGATCATCTTCATTTCCGATTCTGTGATAACATCACTCATCAATTCGCTCATCAATGACGGAAGTGTGGAAAAAAGCTTGTTATTGAAGTCCACCACATTCTTTGCACTTCTATAATTCACACTTTTAGAAGAGTCTACCTGAGCTAATGAGACATCTGCCTGTACTCCGCTCATCAAAAGAGACGGATCTCCTCCTCTCCATCCGTAAATGGACTGCTTAGCATCTCCCACTATTAGATTTTCATTTCCGTAGGACAAACTTTCCTCCAAAAGAGGTTTGAAATTTTTCCATTGAAGCTGAGAAGTGTCTTGAAATTCGTCTATTAGGAAATGATGATATCTACTTCCTACTTTTTCGTAGATAAAAGGCGAACCTGTATCATCTATGATTTGAGAAAGAAAATCAGGAAGATCAGAAATCATGATCAGCTCTTCTTCCTTTTTATATTCTTGCAGTCTCTGAGACAAATCGGTCATCAACCCCAGTGTAAACAAGTGTTTTAGAATAGTTTTTGCAGTGAGGTAATCCTTTTCATTTTCCTCCACATACTTGATAATCTCTGTTACCAACGGAATTCCATTTGCTTCTGCAAACTGAATAATCAAGTCTCTTTTCTTACTTGTCTTTGTAGACCAAGCATCTCCACTCTCAGCCGCTGAGAGCATCGTCTTATTTAGTGTGGCATCTCCATTTATCAATCGAGTAAAGAAATTGGGTATTGTTTTCTTTTTCCCTCCAGCAAATTCATCTTGATCAATACCTGAAACTGCCTGCTTTTCAAAAAAAGCATCTCCAAAAGATTTGAGAGCGTTTTCATACGAGAAACGCTTCTTATTTAGCTGAGTCTTTAAGTCCTTGATCTTAGTCTTTGCGTCTCCATCTTCAAACTGATCTTTGGGTAGTTTTTTGAACTCCTCTGAGAAGAGTTGTTTTGCCAACTGACTCACCTCCTTCTTATACTCATACCCTTTACCGTCAGATAGTTGACTCATGGAGAAATCCACCAGCCACTCCCGCAGCTGCTTATTTTCTTCCACTCCTTGATACAAATCTGATGTAATGAAATCTGATACTTTATCAATATCTAGTTCGATACCAAAACTTCCCTGTAGACCTATTTCTCTGGAAAATGACCTAATGACACGATGAAAAAAGGTATCAATGGTGGTGATACTAAAATACCCATAATTGTGGAGTAAATGATCCAGCGACTTACTGGCTCTGTCTTTTATCTCATCTTCACTTAACTCTAGCTCATTAGCTAGAACTGTAATCAATTCATGATCTCCCTTAGAGAGTTGAATAAGAAACTCAAGGACTCGCTCCTTCATCTCCTCTGCTGCCCTATTGGTAAAAGTTACGGCAAGAATCTTCTTATAATAGTCTTCAGAACGAAGCGCCAATTTGAGATACTCTTTTGCCAGTGTGTAGGTTTTACCAGAGCCGGCAGACGATTTATATATGGTTAAAGACATCTCCACTAAAATAATTACTGTCTTATGAATGTCGTTCAGTCAAGCAGAATACTTTTCCACAATCCTAATGTTATCTTAATATTAAGTTGCTAGTCCTTTTTCTTGTATACTAAATCATATCATGTTAATATTACAGTACACTTTACTTAACATTAAGTTAACATTAGAAACGAAAAACAATATGAAAAAAATAGCTTCTCTCCTCATCACTTCGGCATTCATCCTCTCAGCTTCAGCCATGAGCGGAAAAGGAGAATTAGCTAAAATTTCTAACTACACTGAAGTAATATCTAAAATAGAATATCCTCAGCAGTCAAAAGAGCAGGGTATTGAAGGTAAAGTCCTTGTATCTATTGATATAGACGCTTTGGGAAATGTGAAAGGTTACAAGTTTCTTTCATCCCCTTGCCAAAATTTGACTGAAGCTGTTGAGAAATCAATAAAGAATTTAGAATTTTTACCTGCAAAAGATAAAACCGGAAAGGCTATTTCTGGAAAAGTAGTACTCCCAGTAGATTTTAAATTGAATCTCTAGATAGAAATCCCATAAAAAATATCATAAGCCATCTCAATAATTTGAGATGGCTTTTTTTTAAAACATTTTTTTACTTTATCTGTTGTAACATTGAATTTTGAAAAATTTTTATTTAAATCGTTTTAATAACTCATAGAAGATTGATCTCAATCAATTTGGTAAATGAATAAATAATAAATTAATCAAACCAAGTTGATAGTTTGAGTGTCTTACTTTTGGTTCTAAAGATCTTAAATCTTAGTAATTTTAACCGTTAATTTAAAATCATAACAATGAAAAAATCTATTTTAAAGTATTTCAAAGCATTCACCATGATTGGTGTGATGGCATCTGTAGCTATTCTATCCAGCTGTGGAGAAGATGATGGAGGAGAGCCAGCTGCTACTCTTACAGCTTATGGAATATTATCTGCTGAGTCAAATCTCGGCAAATTGAAGTCAGAAATTGATGTTTACTCTTCTCTTGTGGACGTTCTTAGTAACGAAAGCGCTGATCTAACTGTCTTTGCTCCAAGTGATGCTGCTATGTCTGCATTGTTGGGAACATTAGGACTTGAAAGTTTTGCAACTGTTTCTGCTGGTATAGCACAGTCTGTATTGAGCTACCATGTTTCTACCGCAGGAGCATTGACCACTGGTGAACTTACTGAAGGGATGACAGTAATGACAGCTCAAGGTGAAGTAATTACTATTGGTGCAGGTACCAAATTAGTGACGGGAGCAACTGCTGAGTCAACAATTACAAACACTATTCAAGCTACAAACGGAATTGTGCATATTGTAGATGTAGTTATCATCCCTCCGACTATAGGAGGAACTATTGTAGCTACATTAGGAACATTAGCTCAGCCAGTACTTCTAGGAGCAGATTTCTCTATTCTAGCTTCTGGTATAGCTAAAGCAGATGCTGCTAATGATGGTAGTACTCCTACTATAATTGAAACATTAATAGGCGGAGAGAATCTTACAGTTTTCGCTCCAACTAATGGAACATTCAATGCTGGAGGTTTAACTGTTGATTCTTTTGATGCAGCTACTTGGAATGCTATCATCAGAAATCACGTAGTGGTAGCGCAAGGTGGAGAAGATGGAACAGGAACTATTGGAACAGATGAGTTATCAACAGCAGGATTCTCTGCTACATCTGCTGTAGGTATTCCATTAGGATTTGTTTTCACAGGAACACCTAGTGAGACTGTTGCAGCAATAAATCCAGCTGCACCTGGTGTATTCATTGATGGTAATGCTGATTTCGACGGAACTGACTTAACTAAGTTAGATGCTGAAATTGTTGTTGTTGATGCAGCAGTTGCCGCAAATGGAAGAATTCACGTAATCGCTGGAGTACTTGCTCCACAGTAGATTAGATAGAAATCATATTTTTGAGAAAGGCATCCAGATGGATGCCTTTTTTTATGTCATATAAAATTGCATGAAGTTGGGATTGACCATGGTTATGAGTGACCCTTACTGGATGACGGCAGTGGAGTAAAGTTCCCAACGATAATAGATGCTAGTATTGTTTTGAGTGTGTGGATAGAGGCCTGATAAGATCCCTACAGGATGACTACAGTGGTGTCTAGTTCTTAATGATAATGGGTTTCTTGTAATTGTATTGAATGTGGTAGATTGGAGAACAAAGCTTGATAAAATCCCTGCGGGATGACTGCAAGAGTGATAATAAAGATCTGATAGATTTCTCTTTCATTCAAAAGACGGAAACGAAGAAAGATTGAGCAGTCTTCTCCATGAAAATTATGCCGTAGGCAACATATAATAATTTAAAAACGGAAGTTACTAGCTGGCGAATCACATAAGTCAAAGTAATCTCTCAATCTGAGATCACCCGAACTTACCAAATGGTCTATGGCTAATAGATTCAGAACTAAATTCAGAGTGACACAGTTTCGAAAAAACTGCATCAATGTCAGTTCTTGATAAGATTAATCAAAAAACAATTCAAAACCTATATCTCTCTATTTAACAGCCTTTGCCCTTCAAAATGGCTTTCTTTTTGGACAGCTCAAACTCTATATTGAACGTTCTAGATATAATTTCCAAGGCGTCTTTTGGCTTCTTGTTATTGATTTTTGCAGTCAAGGTGCAATCCCTAAAACTATCATTTTCTATTTCTACTTCAATGCCATAAACATCTTCCAGAGTTTTCGCTACTTCATTCATTGATGAGTTATTGAAATTTAACTCTTTAGTTTTCCATGATAAGTAGTTAACATCTTCATTTTCTCCTTTTAGAATACCTTTATTAAGATTATTGACCAATCCTACCTCTCCCTTCGCCAGTTTTACTGAGACATCTTTATCTGATTCTTTCACAAGTTCTACAAGTCCAGATTCTACAAAAACTTCTGTCTTGTTATTGTAAGAATCAATAACAAATGAAGTGCCGAGTACTTTAACAACAGCGTTTTCAGTATGAATAATAAAAGGTCTATTCTCATCTCTCTCTATATCAAAGTAAGCTTTTCCCAAAACCCTTACCTCTCTTACATCTTCACTAAAATTGAGGGTTTCTAAACTTGAATTACTATGAAGTGAAATAACGCTCCCATCGGGCAAATCTGTGGAGCTATAGTTTAAGAAAGTTTCACTATCTCTTAAGACAAATACAATACACATCAGAAGTATTACAGATGCAGCAGCAACATATTTGAATGCAGCACTACTCCAAAACACTTGCTTTTGTTTTGGTTCTTCTTTAAGGATATCATTCAATACACCTTGATAAGACGTATCAGTTTTATCAGTAGATAACCAAATTAATTTAGCATCAAAAAATGCTTTCGCATTGGATTCGGACTCTGATTTCCAATTATTGACAAATTTTATTTCATCTTCGCTTGACTCACCAGAAAAAAACCTTGCTAATACTTCCTCCATTGTTTTAACTCTATACTCTTTTTAACAATTCATATTGTCCTGCCCCTTAATCAGTTGTTATAATTTATCCAGTTTAGGATCATAATTTAAAGGGACTAAATCCGCCAGTCTTTCCCATGACCAATAGCCATATGTTGTAAGGCCAAACTTGTCATCAATTTGACCATTCAAATCTAATTTTACAGATTTTTTCAGCAAGTTGACAATTGAAATTTGATGACCTGGCTCTTTAACCATAAGTCCCCTACTGTTCACTAAATTTTTATAAAGAATTGACGAAAATTTAATATTCCTTAAGAACTCTAACGTTTCATTCTCTTTTCGATACTCCACTATAAGATAATCATCAAACTCAAGTTCATAATGATCACCTTTAAATGAAAGAACATCCTCCCCCGACAATTTTTCTAAATCCTCATATTCATCTAATTGATTTAGCTGACTTGTCCTAAATATTTTATACCCCTCTTTTTTTAATTGATTATCCAGCAAGGATTTCCTAAAATGATTAAACGAACCGTGCAAGCTCTTCTTCCTGTTACGATTCCAATCTTTTGCATCTGTCTTCTTTAGAGGAGTTGCATTCCTAAACTTAATCTGCCCCCTATACCTTAGATCATTTTTCGATTTTTCGAAAGATTCCAAAAAATAGGTGATGTTGTAACCCAGCGCATCATTGCGAATATGTATTGGTTCAGATGAGTATGCTCGTAATACTTTATCTTTTTTATCATAAAAAAAATCAATTACCTCAGGATTCTCAATGACGCATTGTTGTGCATTTATAGTGGATCCAATTAATTCTCTTTTAAAAGTCACAAAATTTGAGAGCCACTCTATGTCATCACTATCAACTCTATCTGAATTAACTTCTATTTCTTGCAACTCCTGAGTATTGTTCTCCATGTTAGGGCTATAAATTCTGGCACTTCCATTATACTCAGATATGGAATGTACTAAATTTTCGAAACCAACATGAGAAAAGACTAAATTGTATGAACCTGGAGGTATTGATTCTAGTTTATAATTTCCATCTATATCGGTTGCGACACCTATAGTTGTTCCGTCTAAGAATACATTTGTTTTTGTAAGAGTCTCTCCATTTTGATCTTTGACATTACCCGAAATAGAAAAGAGATTTTTCTTTTTCGACACAACCTCCACCTCTTTGTAGTTCAAAATTATTTGATCCTTGAAAAAGGAGTATTCTATTCCTGTTCCTATCAATAGCTGAGACAAAAATTTATCAATAGCTAGCTCTTTAGCTGCTATTGTAAATCTTCCTGTTTTTTCAATAATCTGAGAGTTATAACTAAATGAATAATCTATCTGTTCACTAAGTGACATTAGTAATGAGTCTAATGGCTCATCATTAAAGTCACATGTTACAATATCCTTTATTCTATTTTGAGAGAAACAGATAACTGAAGTTATAAGAAAAAATAAATTTAACTTAAACTTCATCAGCCAATTACATTTTTAAGTTCTTTCAAATTCTCCCTTAAGACTTTGAGAGCTTTACCCATCTGCACTTCCACTGTCTTCACTGATATTTCTAAATGATCGGCTATTTCTTGATACTTTAATCCTTCAAAACGACTCAACTTGAAAATCTCTGAGCATCTTGGTGGCAAATTATCTATTTCATCATGTATTTTCTTTCTAACTACATCTGGATCACTTTCATCTATTGTATTTTGATAGGTAGTTTCGAGGAAATTTATAACATGTTGTTTGTATCCATCCTTTACTTTTTCATGTTTCAAGACATTAAGGCATGAATTATGAACTGATCTGTAGAGGTAACTTTTAACTGAGGAGTCAGGAGAAAGTGAATCGCATTTTTCCCAAAATTTGACGAACACATCCTGAGCTACTTCCTCAGCTTCTTCTCTGGTATCCATAAACCTGTTGGCATAAGCTACCATAATATTGAAATATTGATTAAAGACAAGTTCGAAAGCCCTCTTATCTTTGTTAATTAATCTATTTACAATTATTTCTTCTTCCAAAGGGTGTGATTATACAATTTGAAAATTTTCAGATATCATTAAATGAAATACTAGACGCTAATTTTAGTCTCTCAAACTTCCATGGCTCTGAATTAAACGCTTTAAAGTTAATATCCGAATGGTTCTCTGACCAAGATACCTTCACATTTAAAACTTCTGGATCTACTGGCAAATCAAAGGAAATACTTATTCATAGAAAAATGATTGAGTACAGTACTATGGCCACTTTTGATCGTATTGACCCAGAAAGAAAATTGAACAGCTCTTTGCTATGCCTCGATCCTCAATTCATAGGAGGCGCTATGGTTATTTTTAGAGCATTAATAATGGAGCATAATATAACAGTGATTGAACCGTCAAAAAGCCCACTAGAAGCTTTAGAAACTGATAGTCAATTCGGACTTGCATCTATGGTTCCTTTACAATATTTGAATAGCCCTGCTGATCGAATAAATCAAATTGACACAATCATTATTGGAGGTAGTCCAATCGGAATTAAAAGCAATTCCGATATTAAATCAAACGTTTTTTCATCCTATGGAATGACTGAGACGGTCTCTCATATCGCTCTTAGAAAGATTGATGAAACTGACTTTGTCACTACCGGTGACACGAAAGTCTCTTTAGGAAAAGACTCTTCACTCCATATTTCAGGAACTATTACCAATGAAGAAATTTTAGAGACGAATGATATCGTAGAATTGAAGTCGGACATATCGTTTAAGTGGATTGGTAGGAAAGACTTTGTTATAAACTCAGGCGGAATAAAGATAAATCCGGAAACTCTTGAACAGAAACTATCATCCCAAATACAATCTGAATTCATTGTATCGAGTCAGAAAGATGATTTTTTAGGCCAGAAAATAATTTTGGTTGTTGAAGGAATTGAAAAAGAGTCATTTGACTTTTCTCTCCTCACAAAATATGAAGTACCAAAGAATGTGCTTTTTGTAGCTGAGATTCCCAAAACAGCTTCAGGGAAGATTGATAGGATGCAAACAGAGAAAATGATTTCGAACATAGAGTTTGAATAGATTTTTTAGATGGTTTCTATTTGATGTAACTTCCATGTAGTTAACAATTCAATTAACCTAATTAATAAAATCACTATGAAGAGTTTAGGATTTATCGGGAAACTACTTTATGCCGGACCTATGGCAATGTTTGGCTTTTTTCATTTAATGGGTGCAAATGGAATGACCGGCATGGTTCCATCGTTTTTGCCTGCTCCTATCTTTTGGGTATACCTAACAGGCCTTGCTCTTATACTAGCCGCTGTTGCCATTATTATTGGAAAAAAGGCAAAGTTAGCTACTCAACTTCTTGGACTTATGCTCGTTTCATTTGCTGTTCTAATACACTTGACTGGATTCTTGAATGGAGACCAAGTTTCGTCGGGTATGTTTCTAAAAGACCTTGCTCTTGGCGGCAGTGCATGGTTTATGAGCTCTCATCTCAAAAACTAGTTTTATGAGAAATATGGGTTTTGAGATTAGTTCAAAATCCATATTTAAAACATACTGTAATCAATTCTCTTTCTAAAGGAATTTATAAGTCAGCTGATTTATTTAATCAAGCAACCTGAGGTTTTTCTCAAAAATCAATCAACTGGAATAGTTAGAGCACATCTAGTGCATCCTATCTGGTCTTGGTTCTAACTGCTTCATTATATCAGCTTCAGCCTTTAGAAACTCTCTCCATCTTACCTCGACCTTATCTTCGTCAAAGTATTCTTTTGCCAAGTCAATAAATGCATGATAATGGCCAGCTTCCGACACCATCAAATCGTAGTAAAATCGCTGTAATTCTTCATCTTGTAAATTCTTATAGAGCAGCTTAAATCGCTCACAGCTTCTTGCTTCAATTAAGGCACTAATCAATAACCGCTCTACAAGTTGTTGTTCTCTGCTCCCTCCTTTTTTCAATTCATTGTGCAATCGTACGACATATTCATCTTTTCTCTTCTGGCCTAGTTTATATCCACGCTTGTTCATATGAGATAAAACCAATTCAAAATGTGCCCATTCTTCAGCCACAATTGGAGTCAATACCTGTACCAATTTATCATGATCTGGAAAAGAAACGATTAACGAAATACAGGTAGAAGCTGCTTTTTGCTCACAGTATGCGTGATCAATAAGAATCTCCTCTAAGTTCTTTTCAGCGATATTTACCCACCTTGGATCTGTAGGTAATTCTAGTCCTAAAGTTGTTTTGTTTGGTTCCATATTTTAATCAAAGAAAAGCCACCTCACAGAGAGATTAATAGCACGAGGCTGACTTGGATAGTAAGGAGAAGCAAAATAGCCATCGTTTGAAGGCTGGTTGAAATAGTTCCATTTAAAGGCAACCGACACATTTTCTACTCGCATGTTTATAAATAAGTCAGCTTGATAATAACCAGCTATTTCAAAATCGTCTTGCACATAAAATTGTTGAATTTCAGGAGCATACGCATTCCCAAAATAACTTGACTGTGCATGTAAATTGACCCCTACCTGAACAGGTACTTTATCTTTAAAGAACATACCATCCCAATAATATTTACCATTATAAAAGAGTGCTGGAATTCTTACAAAATCAGCTGCTCCTCCAGATATATTGGTTGCAACAATTTCATTTTCAAAATGTAAGGTTTCCTCCTTTTTATTGCTTTTGCTAATATTTACATGCCCCCCTATGGATGAAATGACTGTAGCAGCAGAGATTTGCTGCGGCACTATTGCAGTGTCTAAATAGACAAAATTATTGTAACTACTAAAAGACGCTTCTGGAATTAACTCAATTCCTTTGTATTTTAAGTTTAAGCTACCAGATAGTCTATTAACCAAAATTCCTTCAAAATCATTACTCCAATTATGGTGATTACTGTTCTGCCTTGTGTAAACATAAGGCACATTGTATTTTTTTGATTCATACTCAGCTTTCAATAATTGACTATTGATACTACCGAACAATTGAAACTCACCTCCTTGCTCTATTTCTCCCTTTGCCAAAACTGCAAATTTGTCTTTCCAATCAAAACGAGCATAACCACCAATGTACTTTTCTGTTAAATCACTTAATGTAGTTACTTGTGTACCTCCAGTGGAATCTGCAGATATCATCTCCTGACTCACAGATCTTAATTTTACATAACCTCTATAAAAGACATTGGCCAAATCTCCTTTTAGCCCCGCTTCATTTTCAAAAGTTTTAAATGTGGTTTGTTCTGAGGTATTAGTGGTGTCAAGAAAAAAGTTATTGTAAAAATCACGATATTGATTAAATCCGTTAGTCGTTCCACCTTCGGCATCATCAAAAATTGTTTCTTCACTATACCTATCCAGTTTATGATACAATTGAAATTGTTCTGCTATTTGGTAGTCATGGTATAGATGCCATCTATTATGCTTTACTTCATTTTCAGCTTCCACTAATCCTAAGGAAACATTTTCGTATTGGAAAAAATCAGAACGCAAGGAATCCTGGGTAAACAAAACACCTCCTTGTTCGACCACTTTATGAGAAAAATTAGAAACATTAAATAGCAGTTGATATGGTAATTTGGCATTCTTATAATGGGTGTAGACATCTAAATTTGAACCAATAACTAATCTATCTGTAGCCGCATTTCGTGCAAGCTGCTTGTCTGTGGTAATTTTTTGAATATCAAACCCAAAATTCCAATTTTCATTGATGTTTCTGGAGAAATTTACATCAATCACGTTCCTATTCCCTCCTCCTAAAAAACCAAATAGATTGAGAAAAGGAGATTTAGTATCATAATACTTGATTGTGGATGGTTTAGCAGCGTAGGGAGCATAGGCATTTAGTCCTGACGTTCTTCCTATTTGATCTTGTACAGGATAATAGATTGGAAAAAGGGCTGTTCCTATACTTCCTAAATTTTGAAAACGGCTCCATTCTTGGTTGAAAAAGGGCTTATTTTCAAAATCATAAAGTGATGTGTCTACCAAAAAATACTGTTCCACATTATTTAGAATATTTTCCTCAAATGTGAATTTAGTAGTAGAAGGCCCATAGACTTGCTTAGTAGAATCATCTACTATTTGAGCCGATAAAGCCGAAAATAAAAATACCGTTATTAATGATAATATTAATCGCACGTGCAAATTTAACGATTGGATTGATAGTCTTGAGTGCATTTGCTCGACCATTTACAAAAAGCATACCTCTTCTCCTTAATTTTGATCAAATACATATCATTCAACCTAAGTTGCATGAAAATTGGTCATCAGTATATTCATGAAATATTATGAACATTAAAGAAATCACTACATTTCTCGAGCAATGGGCTCCAACTTCTCTTCAAGAATCTTACGACAACTCAGGATTACTCTTAGGAGAAATGAATCAGTCGACAAAGCAAGCTCTGATCACTTTAGACATCACGGAAGAGGTGATCGATGAAGCGATCGATTCTAATTCTGATTTTATTATCGCTCATCATCCTTTCATTTTCAGTGGAATTAAAAAAATTGGCAATAGTCATTGGATAGATCGATGTATTCGAAAAGCAATAAAGCATGATATAGCTATTTATGCCATTCACACCAACCTAGACAATGTTCATACGGGCGTGAATAAAAAAATTGCAGATAAGATTGGATTGGTAAATACCAAAATACTTAGACAAAAAAAAGGTACACTCACAAAATTGACTGTTTTTGTTCCAGAGGAGAATACAGAATCATTAGCGAATGCTCTATATAGTGCAGGCGCTGGAGAAATTGGCAACTATAGCCATTGTCGATTTGAGTCTAGAGGCGTTGGTTTTTTTAAGCCAAATAATAATGCCAGCCCTCATATTGGTAAGGCTGGCCTTATAGAAAAAGTAGAGGAAAGCAGAATAGAAGTATTGGTTCCAAAACATATGGTCAATAATGTACTATCAGCCATGAGAGAAGAACATCCTTATGAAGAGGTGGCTTACTATCTCCAAGACATCATAAATGATAATCAAGAAATAGGCTCAGGAATGATAGGCGATCTTACCGAATCAATGGAATCAATAACATTTCTCAAGTATTTGAAGAAAAACATGGACCTGAGTACTATCAGGCATACTAGAGTCAGCAGCGACTCTATCAAAAAGGTAGCTATATGTGGTGGTTCAGGTAGTTTTTTATTGAACGATGCTATTCAACAAAAAGCAGACATTTTTATAACGGCTGATTTCAAATATCACGACTTTTTTGAGGCTAATAATGAGATTACTATTGCTGATATTGGGCACTATGAAAGTGAAGTCTTTACTAAAGAACTTTTACACGATGTATTAACTAAGAATTTCACTAAATTTGCGTTTCGTTTGTCGAAGGTAGACACGAATCCGATCAATTATCTATAGAATTCTGAATGGAAAATACAGTTGCAAAAAAGCTTGAAGCGCTAGAAAAATTACAAAAACTAGATTCAAAAATCGACCAGATTAAAAAAGTACGTGGAGCTCTTCCTGAAGAGGTGCAAGATCTTGAAGATGAAATTGCTGGCTATCAAACCAGAATGGATAAGAAAGAACAAGAGGAGAAAGATTTAGAGGAAGGAATAGAAAATAACAAGACAGCTATAAAAGATGCTGAGAAGTTGATAAAGAAATACGAAGAGCAGCAAATGAATGTGAGAAACAATCGTGAGTACGATGCTATCACAAAAGAGGTAGAGTTGCAGCAGCTAGAGATTCAAATTCTTGAGAAGAGAATTAAAGAATCATATGAAAAAATAGAGTCTAAGAAAGAAGAGGCTGAAGAAACTAAAACCATTCTTGATCAAAAAAACAATGATCTTGATGGTAAGAAAAAAGAGTTAGAATCTATTATAGAAGAGTCTGAAGCTGATGAACAAAAAATAGCAAAGGATAGGACGAAAGCTACAAAAGGCGTAGAAGAAAGATTGCTTAAATCTTATGATAGAGTAAGAAAGAATATGAGAAATGGTCTTGCTGTAGTTCCTGTTAAGAGAGGAGCTTGCGGTGGATGTTTCAACATTGTGCCTCCGCAAATGCAGGCTGAAATCAGAGAAAAGAAAAAACTAATTGTTTGTGAGCATTGTGGTAGAATTCTTGCTGACGTGGAAGATGAAATAGTGGAAGAGGTGAAGCCAAAGAGAAGAACCACTAGAAAGAAAGCGGCAACTAAGTAAGTTAGAAATCAATAAAATTTTTTTTTGGGCTTCCCACTGGGGAGCCTTTTTTTATGCTTAATCGATTAGCCTATTTAAATAAATTTCATGTCTATTCGATAATTTTACTGTTATCCTTACTTAGACTTAAGTTTTTATTGATAGTTATTAAGTTCTTTTTTCTTCCTAAGCGCAAGAAAGTTAATTGGTGCAAAAGAAAGCTTTTCTATTCTTGCGAAGACTACCTGACTCCCAACTCAGGCCTTTTGCCTTTAAACTGCCTGTAATACTCTTTGATTTCTTCTATTTCTATCTCCATTTCTCCACGAGTATAGACTGGCTCTGCAATACTCATGGTCTTGGTAGAATAATCAAATGCTATCTTCACGATAGGCACATTCGCTTTTTCAGCAATTCGGTAAAACCCTGTTTTCCACTCGGGGGCGTAAGATCGTGTCCCTTCTGGAGTTACTGTCATCACGAATTCTTCTTCTGTCCTATAGAGTTCAACTACTTGATCAACTAGCTTGGTTTTTTTCGACCTATAAACGGGATATCCACCGATCTTTCTAAAAAACCAACCAACAATAGGAATGCTGAACAATTCCTTTTTTGCAAGAAAATTTGGACTGAAATCCAAATACGCTTGGCTTAAATAGCCTACAAAAAAATCCCAGTTACTTGTATGAGGAGCTACTATTATTAAGAATTTCTTCACATCAGGAGACTGACCTTCAAGCTTCCAGCCCCAAAGCTTCCAGAGTTTGCCGTTAAATTTCTCTAAGAATGATGGGTTTCTATTCACTAATCAATTCTTTAAGACTATTACCCAATTGTTCCGCCTCTTGAGCCATATAGACATAGTGCCTTATTTTATTGTCGATGAACGATTTATATAAAATCAAGAGGTTAACTAGTTTTCTATCTTTAATCAGTTCATCGACTGATGGATTCAGTATGTCTGTATTATTTACAACCCAAGGAACAATTTGATCCATATAGAAATCTAACTGTAACTGCCCTCTTGCCTCTGCTTCTGCGGCTAAAAGTTGATAATAGATTGAAATATCCTCCCTAAGATTAAAATCCGCAAATAAATTCAATTTTCCTGATGAAACAACAGAGTGGAATGTGACCCCAGCTGGATTGTAACTATTAAGGTTTAGTGCTTTCCCAATTTTAATTTCAAGGCTATCTACATTTTTTTCTTGAATTAAAGCAAGGATATCTCCTATTAACTTTGACTGTTCTTCATTACTCGGTATTTGGTAGTCCAGATAGGTTTCTTTATCCTCCTCAAGCTCATCAATGAACGATTGCACAATATTCTCTAACTCAGCATCCTGCTTGCTTTTGTTGGCATTATCACTCACATAAAAAGCAAGCGTCACACCTATAATGACTGCCAAAAAGTTGAGAATATGATCAGACCAATTAATCTGCTTCATCACTAGAATTAGCTATATACACCCATATCTGAAAACTTATCTATCCTTTCTGAGATAAGATCTTCTGTTTTCTTCGCTTTCAAGTCTTTCAAATGTTTTTGAATAACTTTTTTGAGTTCTTTAGCAGCGGCATTCATGTCTACATGTGCTCCTCCTAATGGCTCTTTTATGATGCCATCTATTAATTTATTTTTGAGCATATCGTCAGCTGTTAACTTCAATGCTTCTGCTGCCTGTTCTTTGTAATCCCAACTTCTCCAAAGAATAGAAGAACAAGATTCTGGCGATATCACAGAATACCATGTATTCTCCATCATCAACACTTTATCTCCAATGGCTATACCCAAAGCTCCTCCAGAAGCTCCTTCGCCAATGATAATACAGATAACAGGCACTTTGAGTGTCATCATCTCTTTTAGATTTCTTGCTATCGCTTCTCCCTGCCCTCTCTCTTCTGCTTCTAAACCTGGAAATGCACCAGGAGTATCTATTAGTGCTATGACTGGCTTATTGAATTTCTCAGCCATCTTCATTAAGCGAAGTGCTTTACGATAACCATCGGGATTTGCCATTCCGAAATTTCTTAGCTGGCGCTGCTTTGTTGATCTCCCTTTCTGCTGTCCAATAAACATGACACTTTCCTTCCCCATCTTACCAAAGCCTCCAACCATCGCTTTGTCGTCTTTTACAGCTCTGTCTCCATGCAGTTCTACAAACTCATCTGTCATCTCATAGATGTAATCAAGCGTGTATGGTCTTTCTGGATGCCTTGACAGCTGTACTTTTTGCCATCGGGTTAGATTAGTGAATGTCTCCTTCTTCAGCTTTACGATTTTACTTTCTAACTGCTCAACAGCTTGGCTTACATCTAAGTCACTTGTTTTAGCCAGTTCTTTCATATCGGAAAGTTTGGCTTCTAGTTCAGCTATTGGTTTTTCAAAGTCTAGCATAAGTTGTTTATTTCAGTTAACAAACTTACTTCTAAAGCTTTAAACTGGTAAGAAATTTGGTGTAGAAAAAAATATTAAAAAATATCAAATGATTTTACCAGAGGTGTTGTTTAGTAAAATTGAACGTTATACTTTTGCATCGCTTTTAAGCACGGTTTGGTAGTTCAGCTGGTTAGAATGCCTGCCTGTCACGCAGGAGGTCGCGGGTTCGAGTCCCGTCCAGACCGCTTTAAACCCTCTTCATATTACATGGAGAGGGTTTTTTGTTATTATCACAAAATACCCCTTAAAACAGTATTCTTCCTGCTTAAAAATTTGTGATGTTGGCTATTTAGCTTCTTCCTTCAATTTTCTGTTGAAAGTTTGCTACCTGCACTTTTCCTCTCACAATTTTGTATTATTAAATTACTAACAAGATGAAGATGCAAGAACTAGAGATTGAAACAGACCTACATTGTCAAGGCTGTGTAAACAAGGTGAAGCCACTTTTAGATGAAGACTCAAGAATAGAGAATTGGTCGGCTGAAATTAAGAGTGAAGTTACTTTACGTGTAAATGGTGAACTGACAGAAAAAGATGTTCATCAATTACTGAATAAAGCTGGTTATAACGCAAAAGGCGTCAATAATTTCTGGAGAGATCAAGTCAAATGGAAGCGTTCTTCTTTCAATACACTTAACTGCTTAATCGGATGCTCCATTGGAGACTTTGGAATGGTTTTTTTCTTACAGGCTTTTTATCCTGATACTCCGATTATGTGGCAAATGGTGTTGGCTATAATTGCTGGGCTCATTACCTCAATCATATTAGAAACCATTCTTCTAAAGAAAAGGGAGAATTTTGACTGGCCTCTCGCATTAAAAACTGCCTTTGGAATGTCATTTATTTCTATGGTAGCTATGGAGTTAGCAATGACAAGTACAGATTTCATGATTACTGGTGGCAAAGCTGCTTTTAATGATCCCATGTATTGGCTAGCACTTATACCTGCCTTAGTTGTAGGATTTTTAGTCCCACTCCCTTACAACTATTATAAATTAAAAAAATTCAATCAAGCTTGTCATTAATTGAAATAAAGAACTTGCTTCACTATATCCACTCCATTTAATGTCATTCGCATTTATCATTCAGTATTTAGCTTAGATAAAATCACTCATTCTCTTGAAAATTCAATTTCAATCTTTTCTATCACTTACTATCACTATATGGTTACTGATGTATTCATCTAGAGTAAGTGCACAAAAAGACACAACTATACTCCTCAACAAGAAGAGATTAAACTTAGTAATAGGAACGGGCTTGGTTGGCTATACAGGATCTCTAATTGGATTGGGAACTGTTTGGTACAATAACCTTGGGAAGTTTCATTTTTTCAATGATATACATGGTTGGAAAGGCGCTGATAAGTTAGGACACATCACTACATCCTATACCGTTGGTCGATTTGGAACTGAATCATTGAGATGGGCCGGTGTAGAAGAAAGAAAGGCCATTTGGTATGGCGGATCATTAGGACTTGTTTTTCTTACTTCAGTTGAGATTTTTGATGGAATGTCTGAAGATTGGGGGTTTTCGATCACAGATGCTGTAGCCAACGCTGTTGGAAGTGGCATATTCATTAGCCAAGAACTCATTTGGAGTGAACAACGAATCAATATGAAGTGGTCCTATCACCCTACTAAATATGCGCAATACCGACCTGAGTTACTTGGAGCCGGAAAGGAACGAGCTTTAAAAGATTACAATGGTCAGACTTTCTGGGTTTCAACCAACCTTAGCTCTTTTCTTCCTCAATCAAAATTACCTCCATGGTTGAATATAGCTGTAGGTTATGGTATTGACGGATTTACTGGCGCGGATAGTAATCCAACAGAAAATAGCAATGGAGATCTAATTCCTTCATTTAATCGCTCAACCAAATGGTATCTAAGTCCAGATATAGATTTGACCAAAATAAAGACAAACTCTAAATTTCTCAAATTTCTATTCGGTGGTTTTAATTTTCTCAAATTTCCAGCTCCTACTTTAGAGCTGAATGAGAATAAGAACATCAAATTTCATTGGTTGTTCTTTTAACCCTGATGCAACTACTAAAAACAACTTTGCATCATTTTAGAAAATCCAAATCCTATCTCATGAAAACTTTCTTTTTTGCGTTTGCCACCTTACTAGCATTTGTTCCTTACGCACAAACCGACTCTTCTTCAGAAATTGAGGTCATCTACTCCGACATACCACTATTTTGGAATACATACGATCAGTTATTAAAAGAAACCAATCCAGATATTCGAGCAAAAATTGTAAAGAAGCAATTTTTCACAAAAGGATCGAAAGGTTTGAGAGCTCTTATCAAACAAGACAAAATAAAGCCTGATGCGATGGCTAACTTGATGCTAAAGACAAAATTTTTCAACTCAATAAGGCAAGCAACACTTGATGTCATGAACGATAAAGAAAAAATAGTAGAGGGACTAAAATCGTATCAAAGACTTTATCCTGAAGCTAAGTTCAAGCCTATTTATTTCACTTTTGGACTTGGATATCACGGGGGAACAGTAAATAAAGCAGGATTAATTTTAGAAATAGAAAAGAACGTAGGGTCTCATAATGTAGACTATTCTGAAATGGAAGATTGGTTTGTGAAAAGCATGATTGGCTATGAAGGAATAGCTTCTATGACTATTCATGAGCAAGTTCATTACAGTCAAGAATATCGAGCGAAAAATTCATTGTTAGGGCATGCCTTAAAAGAAGGCTCTTGCGATTTCATCATGTATCATATCACCAAAAAGCTTCCAACCCAAACGACCATTACTCATAACTATGCCAATGAAAACGAAGAACTAGTTTGGAAAGAATTTCAAGAAGACAGTACAAAACCGTATGATGAAGCAAGAAAGAGATGGTTTTACAATTACAGGAGTAAAGATCGTGTTCCTGATCTGGGTTATTACATTGGATTCAAAATTTCCGAAGCTTACTACAACCAAGCTAATGACAAGTCTTTGGCAATTAAAGAAATCATCAACATTAATGATTTTGATGAATTTCTTTTAAAGAGTGGATATAGGGTTGAAACTCCTTGACATAGCATTACTAGATAAAAGACATACTGCAATAGTGGGCTGAGTTCACTATATTTAAATTAGAATGAAATCAGCCTTAGTTTCTCTTCTACTTTTATCCTCTTATTTAACAATTGGTCAATCTGCCCGCTTGTCCGAAGGGAAATTTCCAAGTAGAATTTTTACACCTAGAGAATACATTGCAGGCAATAATGTGCTCTGCTTTGTTCAGGACAGTTCAGGGATTCTTTATGCAGGTAATTCAAGAGGGATTTCGATTTTTAATGGCGCTAACTGGAGTCTAGTAGAATTACCCAATAAGAGTGAAGTACTTTGGTTATCTGTCAATAATAGAAATCAAATTTTCGTTGCGGCTAATGAAGAGTTTGGGGTTTTAAAAAATGAAAATGGCATTTCATCCTACCAATCATTGACCCATCTCCTACCCGACTCAATTCAAGGATTTGGTAGTATCTGGGAAGTAGAAAGCACATCCTATGGCACCTATTTCCGTACCTCCAGCTTCCTATTCTGGTACCATGATGATCAACTAGATGTTTTACCCATGAATGACTTTCCTGGGGGTAGGTTTGATGTTATCTATTCCGTAAACGACACACTGTATTTACGCAAAAGAGAATTAGGGATAGGAAAAATGATTGGTAATGAATTTAAGTTACTACGGGAGGGAGAATCATTATCCAGTATTAAGACCAATTCCATTATGCAATTTGAAGATAAAATACTCATTGCAACACGATCAAATGGACTATATGTATCGAATAAGGATGGAATTAGTGAATTTGATAATGAAATTCAGCAGTTACTCAAAGATGCACGAATCTATCATGCCGCCACATATAAAGAGAATATTGCTATTGCAACTCTCACGAATGGAGTATTTATCATCGATAAGAAAGGCAATCTAATTGAGCATATCAATGAGCAGAAATACAACATTAACGAAACAACAAACTTTGTTTACTTCGATAAGCAAGATGCACTATGGATAGGTACTCTCAATGGAATAATGAGAGTCGATTTTCAAGATAAATTCAGAGTTTTCGACTCGATAGAGGGCAGTAATATTGTCATTCTTGATTTCGTGAAACATAAAGACATTTTCTATTTTGCCACCTCTACAGGAATGTATTATTCCAAAACCAATGATTTCAAAAATGCAAAAAGAGTAAACGGCATTAATAATCCTTGCTATAACATTTCAATCATTGACGATAGAATATTTATATATGCAAATTCTGGAATTTTCAGAATCAACAAACAATTTCATGCAATAAAGCAAGGGGAAAAATTATCAGGTTTCGTGAAAGAAACTAGAGTAAAAGATTGCTACTTCCTTGGCGGTCAGGAAGGTCTTTTGCTTGCCATGTATGATGAGAAAAAATTTAAAGTGAAAAAGACATTGGATGTAGGTAAAAACATCACTTCATTATTCGAATTCAAAAGAAATCAACTTTGGATATTTCCCAAAAATAACGGAATCACTTACTATAATATTGACACTGACAGCACTGTTAATTTTTCACAGTTCGGCAATTCTAAAGCTGTTTCAATTAATGGAAATCCTACATTTATAACATCAAAGGGTCCATATGAATACACGGACGGTCATTTCACTAAAAGTCCATTCTTCTACCAACATGTTGATTCAGCACAATACTCGATCACCGATATCCAAGTAGATGCTGATGGTAATATTTTGATATTATACAATGATCCCTCAAAAATCACGCATGGTAAATGGTTAGAAAAAGTGAACGACCTGTATACTGTTCATGCCATTCCAGACATTGATATAAGCTCAGTCGATTACACTGCCATATATTTAGACGAAGATGGGGTTTTATGGCTTGCAGGAAACAATAAAATATTGAGGATAGACATTCCAAAAACAACAACTAAATCAACATCATTTCAAGCTAGAATAAATACTATTTATGCAGGTTCAAATAGGCTCATTATAGTTGATAAGAATCAAAATATTCCATTCTCAGATAATACCATTCTATTTAATTACTCAGCTATTTACTACAATTCCTACGGTAACAATAAGTATCAATATTTATTAGAAGGAATTGATGATCAATGGTCAGAATGGTCAGAAACTAATTTCACAGAATTTACCTATTTAAGAGAGGGCAACTATACGTTTAAAGTCAGAGCTAAAAATCCGAATGATATAATATCCAATGAAGCTTCTTTTGAATTTACCATACTATCGCCATGGTACAGAAGTAATATCGCCATGCTGCTGTATGTTTTCCTTATCGTTGGTGTCATTATTATATTAAGTCGTATTCGGTCTGCTACACTTGAAAAGGAAAACAGAGTACTTGAAAAGTTAGTAAATGAGAGGACGAAGGAAGTTGCTTTAAAAAATGAAAAACTAGAAGAGCTTAGTCAGTTAAAGTCTAAGTTCTTTGCCAACATTAGCCATGAATTGAGAACTCCATTAACCTTAATTAATGGACAGCTAGATGGATTACATAGGAGTAGCAGCTCTAGCGATACTGCTCAACGAATTGAAAGTTCAAAGAGAAATGTGGCACAGCTTGGAAATATGATTGAAGATCTTCTAGATCTTTCAAAGCTAGAGCTGAACCAGAAAATGATCAATCCACATACAGCTAATGTAAAGTACGAAGTAGGAAGAATGGTCAAATCGTTTCAGTCTTTGGCTGAAGCTAAAAAAATAAAACTACTATTTGAAGATCAATTAACGAAAAAAGTATATGCTAACTTAGATACGAGACAGTTTGAAAAAGTCATTAATAACTTGATATACAATGCTTTTAAATTCACTAGGCCAAATGGAGAAGTTGGTGTAACTCTGAGCAGAGACAAAGAACATATTTTTATTGAAATTTTTGATACCGGATCTGGAATTGATAAAGAGGAACTTCCTCATATTTTTGACAGATTCTATCAAGCAGCTAATCAAGTTGATTCAGAAGTTGGATCAGGTCTAGGATTAGCTATATCCAAAGAGATCATTGAGTTACATGATGCTAAAATAAGTGTGACAAGCCAGTTAGAAAAAGGAACAAAGTTTACTATCAATCTAAAGATAGTGCATGGAGATTTTGAAGAACTTAATTCAGAGGTTCAAAATGATACTATCTCCATGGATGATTTCCTAAAGGAGAAGATTTTTAAAAAAGGAGTAGATAAACCCTCCATCCTTCTCGTAGAAGACACGCACGAAATGCGATATTATCTTAAAGAAATTTTATCAGCCAATTTCAATATTCATGAAGCCATAAATGGTTTAGAGGCACTTCAGTGGCTAAAAAACAATAAAGTAGATTTGATAATTTCTGATGTAATGATGCCTGTAATGACTGGACTAGAGCTTCTTGATGAAATTAAAAAATCCATGGATTTACAACACATCCCTGTCATACTACTTACGGCTCTCTCCTCAAAAGAGGATAAAATGGAAGGTTTGAGATTTGGAGTGGATGACTACATAACGAAACCTTTCGATCAAGACGAACTGTTAGTAAGAGCAGCCAATTTGATTCACAATCTCCATTCAAGAATCACATTGGCAAAGGAAATTCCCGATGAAGAGAATAAAAATGAAATCTCTATTTCCACAGAAGATGAAAAGATAATTAATATCGCAAAGGAGTACATAGAATCTAGGATTAGTGAGTCTTCGCTCTCAGTAAGTGATGTCGCCTCCTCTGTAGCTATGAGTGAACGTCAGTTTTATCGTAAACTTGGTAAGATTACTGGTATGACACCTGCGAATTTTATAATGGAGATACGGCTCTATCATGCCCACAAGCTATTAGTAAATGGTAATATGATTAAGCTAAGTCAAGTTTCATCTGAGATTGGCATTAACTCTCCCTCCTACTTTTCCAAGTTATTTTATGAGCGATTTGGAAAGAAAGCATCGAAATATCTGAATAAGTAACCATTTTAAATGAATCATTACGGTCAAAAAAGAAGAAAGAAATTTGAAGGGACTCACTTCATTGGTTCGCTACTAATTGTGACTGGTATTGTTGCTGGTATTGCTTCTTTTATAGTTGATTTCAATCCTCCTTTTAATAATATGATCCCATTAGCCATTTGTATGCTTTGCATAGGTCTAATGATATTTTCCACTTTTATGGGAGTAGAAATCAACTTTGAAAAAAATGCATTTAGAGAATACTTTTCCTTCTGCGGGATCAAGTTTGGGCAATGGAACCTACTCCCTGAAATCAGTAAGATCAAGGTAAAAACAGATCGTGCATTTGTAACCAACTTTTCAAACGGAGTTAGTCCTACCTTATCAGGAAAAATAAAAGAGCACAAAGTGATCTTATATGCCAATCAACCTCTTCCAATTATTTCCTTTGGATATAACTCAAGAGAAGAAAGTATAAAATATGCTGAAATGTTAGCAACTAATCTTAAGACCAAAGTAGAAGTTGAGTGAGCAATACTTTAATTACTCAACCTCCCGCTATCTTACTCATACTTTAAGCTATCGACAGGATTTGAGAAAGCAATCTTGCTCACCGCTGAGCTTACACTAATTGCAGCTACAGTCAATAAAATGATCGCTGACCATACAAACGGCATTATACCAAAAGGAGCTTGGTAAGAAAATTCATTGACCCAATTTTGCATGAGTAAATAAGATAACGGAAGCCCAATCACTAATGCAACAACAATCAATTTGAGAAACTGACCAAAAATCATTTGCATTATCTGAGCTGAAGTCGCGCCCAATATTTTTCGCATACCCACTTCTTTCACTCGCTGATTGAGTATGGCTAATGCCATTCCCAACAAACCCAAGCTGGCTATTATTAACGCAATCAGTGCAAATACAGAGAAAATGGATAGCGTTTGTTCTTCTTGTTTATAGAGCTGAGCAAGCTGCTGATCTATAAACTCGTATTCAAAAGGAAGGTCTGTCTTTATATTGGCCATGTAAATAGCCTCAATTTGGTTCATCGTTTCTGCGAAGCTCTGGCCTTCCAATTTGACTAATATATTGCCCGCTCCTAAAGGCTGCACACTCATCAGTAATGGTTGAATTTTCTGATGGAGCGATTGAAAATGAAAGTCTTTTACGATACCAATGATTTTTGACTCAAATAAATTACCGCTTGCATTCTGCACAATCGTTTTGCCTATCAATTCATCATTGTTTAGCATACTCGCCATTGACTCATTGATCAGAACGTTGTGAAGGGAGTCACTAGCAAAAGACCGATCGAAGGTTCTTCCCTTCACAGTCTCAAAGCCAAGCACTTTTTCTATATCATAATCCACCATAATGGACGAGGCATCTATGCTATTTTCAGGATCGCTCTTTAAGTAGTAAGGATGCTGGTTGAACTGACCTCCTGGCGCACTGGATACCAATGCTGTGGAATGCACTCCACTCACAGTAGATAAAAGATCTTGCACGGTTCGTAGCGCATTTAAATCAACTCCTCCTAGTTCAATACTTACAGGCACGTTTAATGAAATGACAGCATCCTTGTCAAATCCTAAATCTGTTTCTTGCATGAATTGCACTTGTCTGAACACAATCAGACTTCCACTAATAAGGATTGCTGAAATCGTGAATTGGACAATGACCAAGATACTTCTAAGTCGTATTCCTTTTGAAGAGGTAGACAATTTCCCCTTAAGCACTTCGGCAGGTTTAAAAGTAGAGAGCACCAATGCAGGATATAATCCAGCGAGTAAACCTGTCACCAGACAGAAGAAAATCGCTTTGATCAAAAAGGCTGAATCAATTAAATCACTCAAATAAAATTGTTTTCCTGAGAGTAGATTAAAACTATCCAGCAGCAATCCTGCCAAAACAATGGATATCACCATCGAAATAAAACTGAAGATGATGGACTCCAAATAAAACTGAAAAGAAAGACCTTTAGAAACTGCTCCAAGCGTTTTTCGGACACCAATTTCTTTCGCACGTTCCACCGATTTGGCGGTAGTAAGGTTAACATAATTGATGGTAGCGATAAGCAAGAGAAATGCCAGCGTGAACGAAAGGATGTAGATATAGAGAATATTTCCATTGTTTTCCAACTCCCATCGTAAATGAGAAGTCAAATGAATGTCTTGAATAGGCTGTAATTCAAATTTAAACTCACCAGCATGCAGCCTGTCTAGATCAGACGCATTCCAATCCAAATAGCCTGCAACCCAATCTGGAATCTTAGCTTCCAATGAAGCTGCATCTGCCCCTTTTTTCAACTTGAGATAGTTAAAATGGCCAAAATCCGCCCATGTCATCCAGCCATCTTTTGGGTTGATCTGCTTTAACGTGACGTAAGGAATAAATGCATTGAAATGAAAATGCGAATTCTCAGGCATTGGCTTTACAACTGCTGATACTGCAATCGGCATATCATTTAACTTCAATTCTTTTCCTATAGCACTGGAGTCACCAAAGTATTTTTTAGCCAAAGGCTCTGAGATGACCAACGAGAAAGGTTTCTTCATTGCATCCTTATCCCCTTCCACTAGTTCCAGGTTGAAAACATCGAAAAAAGTAGAATCTGCAAAGTAAAAATCAGGCTCTTCAAAAATGATGTTACGTTTTACATTCTCGACTCGAATCAAGTCTTTGCTCAACCCTGGTCCATACCATGGCGATAAACTAACTGCTTCTTCTACTTCCGGAAAATCATTGACCATGGCCTGAGCCATCGGGTGTGGTGTTCTTGTCTGTGAATTGTCTGACATCCAAGCAATACGGTAAATGCGGTCAGCATCAGGAATGGATGAATCAAAAGATAACTCATCTTGCAGGAATAAGTAAATGAGTATACTACAGGTAAAACCTACTGTAAGACCGAAGATATTGAGTAAAGAGAATAGTCCATTTCTCTTCATATTTCTGCTGAATACTTTAAAAAAGTGCTGAATCATGTCGCCTGATATTTTAAGGTTAAAAACATGATTCAAATGAAGACTATTGAGAGTGCTGCTAGGTTCTTTTCGTTCGGACAGACGTTCTTCCCCATAAATCAGAACGCCTTTTGCTTCACGATATTCAGAGGGAGTTAGTCCCGTACGCTTCTTAAACGCCGTATTAAATGCTGACTTGGAGTTATAGCCTACTTGATTGGCAATGTTCTCAATTTTTACTTGATCATTGGTTTCATCTTTTAATAATTGGCAAGCTTCTCTAATTCGAAAGCGAGCGATCAAGTCTTGAAAGCTAATTTTTAAAGAGTCATTGAGCACCTGAGAAAGGTGGTGTGTGGTAGTTCCTAGCTCTGTTGCCAAATTGGTAAGCGATGCATCATCCCGTAAGTAGAATTTCTCTTCTCCTACTACCCTGTCCAACTTTTCTAGAATAGACGCTTTGATGGTAGGAGAAAGAGTGGATTTTTGGTATTTATTTCCTAGTGGGATTGGCGAAAGAAATGTTGACTCCCTAAAAAGCTGAAATTGAATAAATACTAGTAAGAAAAGAATAGTTGAGCCTAGTACTAGCTCTGAATAGCTATTAGGAATAAGCAATAAAAAAGCTAAAATCAGGAAGTTG
>JBGCFL010000181.1:0-41093 GCA_045106975.1 Ekhidna sp.
TTCCTGTTTTGTCTATGATGTGTATCTTTCCCGCTGTAGCGAAAGCATATTGGAGTTTGCCATTTTTATAGAAGTCTACTGGAAAAATATCGGAAATGATAGGCTCGTCAATCGTTTTAGTCCAAAGTGCATTTTGATCTCTATCTAGATAATAAACAGTGTTGGTACTGTCCTGCAAAAGCATGTCGAATTGCAAGTAGGAGTGGGTTTTTATCAAATGAGGTTTGGAAATGATGTTAGAAGCGAAGCGAACACCATTGTCAGCACTTGTCTTGGGTATGTTGGCTGATTGCTTTGTAGGCTGTGTAAACGTGAAGTTGGTGAAGTAACTGTCGTCTATGTAGCTAAACTGAAACGCTGCAAATTCAAATGACTTGAAGATGTTGGTGTTTGTTTTGAAATATTCGCTCCATTCATTTTTGATGTCGGGCAAGATGATTGACCATGCCCTAGGAATATTGATGAACAAGTTAACATTAGCAGCATTATTTGTTCGAGCGAGAAACCTGTTAACATTCAATGATTTACCCCAAGTATTTTCATTTTGAATAGAGGAGATGAGACTCTTTAATTCATTGAGGTTATTCGAAAAAATCAAATAATTGCGATAGCTCATATAAAAACATTGGGTGAAGCCCTCAGCACCAGCTCCCCAAACGGTCATCGGGAAATCTTGGATTGGTAGAAAGCGAATTTCACTATCACTGTACGATTCAGAATAAACTGAATCACCTCTAGAGTAGGCAATACGCTCCGTCACTTGATCAAAGAAGGTAAGCGATTCATTGATGTCATTCACTTCTAATATGAACAATTTCTTAGTTTCAGAAGCCCTAGATGACTCCAAAGTAGCTAAACCAATTTCACCTTCTACTAAATCAAGTACCTGACCAGCATTGAAATCAAACGCTTGCTTGAGAGAATCTTGATGCCTAAAAGCCCTTTCATCATTTTGTTGGATATAAGCCATTTGTTTTTCCTTCCAATTTGTGAAATTGGTAGAAGTGATATGATGCAAAATGGCTGTGTTCGAAGGAATAATTTCCGCCATTTCAAATGAACTTGGTTGCTCGTCATGAGTAGATAACCAATCATCCTTTCCGAAGGAGAACCCGGAAGCTCCAAAGTAGTTAGAGTCAAGCGAAATCTCATACTTACCCGCATCTAGTGGAAATGCTGCACTACTCACAGAAAAGGCTTTCATAAGGTTCGTTACTTGTTCATAATTCACATAAATAGAAGGGTTATCATCAGTTGAGTTGATTTCAAACTGATTCATTGTTTCTTTAAATGCGAGTGTTTCACTGTCGCTAATCGTACGAATGGCATCTTCCACTAGGTAAGGAGTGAAGCTTGCTAAAAAGTAATTTTTATAGAAAATGAAGGTAAATGCCTTATCCTTATTTCCAATTTCACTGATTTTGAACCCGTTATAGTTTCTTGTTTTAAAACGGTACCCCTTTTTCTTCAACTGTCCAATAGACGCACTGATAAAGGTGTTCTGCGAAAGGTTTTGTATATCTAATACAAAGAGAAAATCGAAATTGGAACTAGATATCTTGTGAAGAGAGATAAGGGCAGGAGCAGATTTGAAAATAGCACTAAACCCGCCATCCCCATTGATGGAATCTAAAAAGGATACGCCCTCATTGATGCCATTTAATCCTTCAACATCTGAAATAACTTTCCAAAGAGGATATTCTTCCAACGTCTTAAAGTCATTTAACACTTCTGTTTCTAAGACAACCGCAGCACCATTAGGAACAAAACTCCATGCCGTAAGATCCGAATCTTTCACCCATTTATCATAAGTGAAATAGCCAACTCCACATAGGAGCAAAATAGCAATGACGATTAGAAATTTTTTCAAACTAGCAAGACGAGTTGATAACTACTCAAAGATATTCTACTTTCTGTGGTTTAATCAAAAAGATGTTGAAACAAGTTTAGCATAATGTATGATATTGGGAAGGTTGCTCTGAATCTGTCTCAGAATCAATACCTTAAAGCAACCGTTTGTACTAGAGATAACATTGATATATGAGGATTTAGATGAACTCATCTAAATCCTCATATATCAGAAATTACTTCTTACTCATATAGTCCAATGTCAGAGCAGCGAGTGACTTCATTCCCAAAATCATTCCTGAATCATCGACATAAAAATCAGGAGTGTGATGAGAAGGAGCGTCCTTTGGATCAGAACCAGTTGGACAACCACCTACAAAAAAGTAAAGACATGGTACTTCTTTTTGAAAGAATGAAAAGTCCTCGGCTCCAGTAATGGCTGGGATGATGTTTACTTTATCTGCACCGGCTACACGCTGAAGCGTAGGAAGCATTTTTTCATATAATTCAGGTTGGTTATAAGTAATAGGATACCCTTCATCAATGTCTACAACGGCTTCAGCGTTATTTGCTTCCCCTATGTTTTTCACAATTTCTCGGAGACGCTTATGCACCACTTTTTGCATATCAGCATCCAGCGTTCGAATAGTACCTAGCATGTATAAATCCTCTGGAATGATGTTAGATCTAACTCCTCCATGAATACTTCCTATGGTCACAACAGCAGCAGCATCTGTCAGTTTAGAGCTTCTACTTACGATTGTTTGAATAGAATTAATCATCTGAGCAGCAGTCACTATTGGATCTATACTTGCCCATGGAGTGGAACCGTGTGCTTGCTTTCCTTTGATATCTATTCTAAAAGAATTGACAGCTGCCATGATTCCAGCAGGACGTACATTTATTTCACCCACTTGGGTTCCAGAGTTGATATGTAAACCAAAAATGGCCTCTACATCAGGATTGGTCAATACACCCTCTTCAACCATAAGCTTTGCTCCGCCTTCCTCACCAGCAGGGGCGCCTTCCTCGGCAGGTTGGAAAATGAATTTGATCGTTCCTGGTATTTGATCTCTGATTTCATACATCATCTTAGCGACTCCTAAGAGAATACCAATATGCGTATCATGACCACATGCATGCATTACGGGCACTTCCGCACCATTATATTCTCCCATTTGAGTGGATGCCCACTCCAGGTCAACTCTTTCTTTTACGGGCAATCCATCTATGTCTGCTCTTAGAGCAACTACAGGCCCTGGTTTCCCCCCTTTTAGGATAGCCACAACACCTGTTTTAGCAATGCCAGTTTCTGGTTTTAGACCAATTTTTTTTAGTTCAGCAGCTATGCGATCAGCTGTTTTAAATTCTCTGTTGCTTAGTTCGGCATTCTCATGAAACCAATGACGTAACTGAATCACTTCTGCTTCATTTTTCTTAGCAAGTTTGTCTATAGTTTTATCAAATTTTTGAGCTGAGAGCCCAAATACAAAGAAGGATAATAATAGGAAAGAGTAGATTCTTCTCATAAGAATATTGGTTTGGTTTTAAAGTTCAAATTTTAACTCTGTTAAATTAAAGAATTTTCAACTCTTTAGTCAGTGGTATCAATTGCAACTACTAACATGTGGCGAATAGATATGGCATTCCTGATGGAGCTTTAGCTAAATTCAGGAACCTACTACTTGTTGGAGTATTTAGGTTCATGAGAAACGAAACCAGGCAGAAAATTCAATGTCTTTATTTTTTGCTAATACCCTTTTTCGTAAACTTATCTAATACTTCAATAAGATTTTCCTCCGATATAGGTTTGGACAAATAATCATTGCATCCAGCCTCAAACACATTCTTTTTGTCCTCTTCCATAGCATATCCAGTAACAGCTATAATTGGAATTGCTTTATTTGTTTTCCTGATTGTCTTTGCAGCTTCTAAACCATTCATTAAAGGCATACCTAAGTCCATTAATATTAGATCAATTGAACGCTCAGTCATTGCAATATCGACTGCCTCTTGTCCATTTTTTGCATGAATTATTTTGTAATTATGCCTTTCCAATAATACCCTTAAATATGTGAAGTTTATCACTTGATCTTCTGCTATTAGTATAGTTTTACTCTTGCTCAAATCAGGATCTATTCCTGTGGTTTTTGCTTCTACATTTTTCTTTTTTTCTTGACTGTATGGTACTGTAAAATAGAATGTGGCACCTTTTTTGATTTTAGATTCAATCCGAATTTCACCACCCAATAATTCGACTAAATTTTTGACTATCGATAGCCCCAGACCTGTTCCTGATTTAGATCTAGTGTAATCATTATCACCTTGCCTAAATCGATCAAAAATAGCCCTATGATCCTTTTCAGCTATTCCTAAACCGCTATCTTTGACAAAAAATTCAAGAATTTCCCCTCTACGCTCATAACCAAATTCCACAGTTCCTCTTTCCGTAAATTTCAAGGCATTTTCTAGTAGATTAGAAAGTATTTGAGATAATCGATTATCATCTGTTAAAACGATACTATCAGCATCTTGTAATCCTTTGTTAACTATAATTTCGCACTCAGTATTGCTATTAATAACTTTAAATCTTTCATATATTAGATCAATAAGTTTATTGACATCACAGGAATTATATTTTATAGTAAGTTGATTAGAATCCATTCTTGAAAGATCAATAATGTCTGAAATAAGGTTCAGTAAATTTTTACCACTGGATTCAATAAACTCGAGATATTGATTTTTATCCTCTTCTGATATGTTTTTCTTTTTAAGGATATTGGAGAATCCTAAAATGGCATTTAGGGGAGTTCGAATCTCATGCGACATATTGGCCAAGAAAGCTGATTTCAAATGATCGCTTTCTTCTGCTTTTTCTTTAGCTATCAGAAGTTCTTGTTCTGCTCTCTTGCGCTCGGTGATGTCAATTACATAGACTGCCAAGCCAATAATGTCATTAGTTTCGTCATAAACAGGACTATATCTATTTTCATAGAAAGTTCGATTGAGTTCTTCATTACCATATTCTTCATGAAGCACGAATGTTTCACCTTTCAAAACCCTATCGAAATTTTCACGAGCCTTCTCAAGATCAGGTTTGAATTTTATGTAATCAAGCATATTACTACCAATTTCAATATCCACAGCCCATATAGCTTTCATTGTTTGCTTGTGCAGAAGTGTAAAATCTAAATAGCAATAGTTTTTATCTAAAGCAAAAACGATTATGCCTTCAGGGCTTTCAAGTATGCCTTTTTTTAGTAATGAAAGATTCTTGAATTTTTTTTCACTCTCCTCTGCTTTTTCTTTGGCTTTTATTAGCTCCTGTTCCGCCTGAATACGCTCATTCCTTATAAAAGCCAATGAAGCTATATTGGCAATTGACATGGCAAATCTTTGTTCTGTTTCTGTCCATTTTTTACTTTGCCCAACATGCTCAAAACAAACCACGCCAATATCTTTTTCACTGCTTTGGTCTTTTATAAAAACATCCAGCATGGAACTAATCCCACTAGGGGTTAAATAATCCTTGGAAAACTCTTTGGTTCGTAGGTCTGTATTGGCATCATCTGCAGCAATAGCAACACCCTTTCTCAGCGCCTTGAAATAGTTGGGGTGATCTTTTGCTGTTAGAATCAATCCTTCCTCATGTATTTCTTCTTTTAACCTATAGAGAGATTTGCAATAAATCCCAGTTTTGTCTTTGCTAAATTCCCAGATACTGACGCGAGCTATATTCAAAGCCCGGGCAGATAGTTTGGTTATTTTGTTCAATGTTTCAATGAAACCTTCATCATGAATGCTTGCCAATTCTAACAGTACAGACTTCTGCTGTATTCTTCTGTTCTCTTGTTCTATCTGCTGAGTAATATCCTGGGCAGTGCCCTGTATTCCTGTAATATTACCCTTATCGTCTAGAAGGGCTTTTGCTATTCCTTTGATGTGCTTTTTACTTCCATCAGTCGTTATGATGGAATGTTCAATAGTATAACCTTTGCCAGTTTGTATTAATTGATATATTAATTCATCAATTCTCTCCAATTGAGCAGCGTCATTGACTCTACTTCTATACAGCTCAAATAAATGTCCTGGAGGCGTATCTTCATCAACGTCAAAAATCTTGTAATTTTCTTTACTCCAATGCAAATCACTGGTTTGTAAATGAAACTCCCAACTACCTATTTGTGCAATTTCTTGAGTTCGTTTTAAGGCCTTACGGTTTAATTCGAGCTCTTTTATTAGTTGTTCTTTGGTCTTTTGCTGGTCATTCATCTAATAGTAATTTAAGACAATTTGTGTTTTTATTAGCGCTAGTGTTCAGACTAAAGTGTTCATATTCCTAAACTTGATGATGAAAAATTATATTGAAAGCCAGTGTCACTTTTATTTATGCGTGCAATCTCTGTTATCTTGATACAAGTAAAGTACGCAGCGTATTTCAATCATTCAGAGGCAATAATGACGAATACAATTAAAAGTACTTGTTTGAAAATGAGATTTGAATGAGTTTAAATAGTTCAAGTACATAAAACGCTTTTGCTTATCAAATTTTACTTTAACATACAACCCATCCACCTAATTCTACAGTTCAGTCATTCTTAACCTAGTTAAGTTAAATAATTTTGAACAGATTCATTATTGACAGGCTAATGTATTGAGGACAAGTATTAATTTGAACTAATACTATTCATCTAAAGGATTTGCACATTACTTTCTAAAATCTTAACTATTCGTTTATTTATAATTTCTGATAAATTCCAATTGTAGAGTTTAGGATCTGTTGTATTGTAAAACTCAATGACAACAGCATCAATCTCTTTATGATACTTCGCAAAACTCTGGTATCCTGGAACCCATCCTGAATGTTCATACTCATAAATAGATGAATAGATTTCTTGCTCCCCTGCTTTAAATAATGATCCATCGTTAAGGGCTCTTATAAAAGTGCCAACATCTTCTGCTGTAGCATGCATTCCGTAATCGTTGGTCTTCAAATCATGGGCGTAACCAACATGATAGCCACTCATTACCTCGTCTATATCTACTTTGTCCACTGAAGGAAATGTATTGTTAAGATTTAGTGGCTCTAAAATTTCTTCCTGAATGAATTGAAAGTTATCATACCCTAGTTCGTCATCCATTATCTTATTGAGTAAAAGATAATTTGTATTACAATATTCATAGTCTTCTCCTGGTTCAAAGTTGGCTGGCATACCCTTAATCAATGCAAGACTCTCTTCATAGGTTTCTGCAGGAGCTTCCCAGAAACGAGGGGCATCTGTGAAATTGGGAATACCACTTCTATGTTGTATCATCAACCTCAAGGTGATTTTCTTAGCGTTTTCGATTCTTCCAACAAGCTCAGGCAAGTAATCAGCGATGGTTTTATCTAATGAAAGCCGGCCGGAACTTACCAATTTTGTTACTGCGACCGCATCGTATAGTTTACTAATGCTGGCAATTTTAAACAAGGCATCAGGTTTTGCAGGTATCTTAGCTTCGCGATTGTGCCAGCCAGCAGCAAGATATTGAGGCGGTTGATCGGCTTGTTCTAAGTATACAATCATTCCACCAAATCCGTGATTAATTGCCTCGTCTAGCTGTTCTTGAATAGTATCTGGTAGCGGAAGTATCCATGCCTTAACTAAAAGCCATGGTACGAAGAAAAGGGAGACTGCTGTTCCTACAAAAAGTACAATTCTGATGATGATTTTTGATTTACTTGATTGGCTCATGACATAGTCTTTAGTTGGGGCTTTTTGGGACTTTTCAGTCCTTTAACGATTCATTCATTCCGAAAATGGTCTTTTCTCTCTGCTGCCAGAATGTATTTTATTTGGGTCTTGAATATTCGATTAACTCCTCTACATAATTAAAATCACCCTGAGACTGAGTTAGCTTAATAAAATTTTTCACTTCAGGAGCATACAGCCAAACCTCTGTCTCATCTGCATTGTATCCTCTAGAATTTGTAGTCTTCCCAATGTATTTTATCGTGTAGGCCATAAATGTTCCAGCGTCCACGGTTTCTTCTTGGTAGGACAAAACCTCAGCATTTTGACTTTGACTTCCTGTAGTACCATCCTGACTTGTCCAACTGTTCTCATATTTCCATTTTTTGCCGACTTGCAATGGCCAGTCATACTTAGGAGTTTCACTTTCATCCGGCTTTACAATTTCTTTGAGAGGAATGGTATCTTTACCTATAGTCATGCCTAATCCTTCATCCATACGCACAATCATTCTGGTATCTGTACCATCTGACCTCACTTCTCCAGCAGTCGTTACACCCTTGTATTTCCAAACCCATTTTTCATCAACCTGGTAATCGGCTAGAGTTGATTGCTGAGTCATACCAGCGTTTTTTGGTGCATTACAAGAACTAAATATTACAATTGAGAGAAATAGCAGAGTTTTATTACTATTCAGTCGAGGTGATAATACGTATTTCATGAAGTGGTGTTTATGTTCCATTTTCATTTGTTGATGTGATAATCTTAGTGATTTTTGATAAGAATAGATCCGCGAATTTTCCAGTATTTTTTTATTCAAAATAGCGCTTTATTTAGTATCAAACCATTGATCTATTACAATAAGTTGACTTTTCAAAATCCCTAATGTTGATTGAAACAATCGGGACATGAGGAAACATTGATTTCAATTCAGCAATTATCTTGTTTGATAAATTCCTTTTTTGATGAACAGTCCTTCCTCCCATAATATTCGCGAAAATGTGAATAAAATCATCCTCATTATTTCCAACGTTGAAATACTCAAAAGGATGATTCTTACTTTTATATCTCCCTTGGCAAAAAGGTCTGTCGAATCTGCTGTATCATATACTTTTTGAATAATCTCTTTTGGTGATTTTATTTTCATGATATTTTAAGAACAATCGACTACAAAATGTGGCATAAAATATTTATTTGAAGTTTTAGGTTAATTAAAGCAATGATTTAAATATGACTTGTGGTTCATAATGCATTATCATTTTTAACCAACTGTTTGCTTTTCTCTACCCTAAAAATCAACCAAATAGCAAAAGCAATTCTAATCCCTCGGTCTGTGAACCACAGACCGAAACATATAGACGTCTGTATGCCATAGACCTTGGGTAAAACGTAGTGATTTTAACCCACAATACAACCCATCCACCTAATTCTACAGTTCAGTCATTCCTTTTATTAGTTGCTCTATCGTCTATTCACTTTTGGAGTGTATTTAAAAACACTCAGACGATGAAAGCAACTTTAACAACACTCTTTATACTCAGCATTTTAGCAGGAACTGCTCAAACGACTTTCTCTGGAAAAGTAACTGATCAGTTAGGAGAGCCACTTTTAGGAGTCAATGTCTACTTGAAGGGCACTTATGATGGAGCCACTACCGGTATAGATGGAGCGTTCAGTTTCTCAAGCACAGAATCAGACAGTCTTGTGTTAGTCGCTTCTTACATTGGTTTCCATGAGACGGAAATTTCAGTTGATGGTAATAATCAGTTTATCATAGAATTGAAGGAAGCCATCAGTCAATTGAATGCGGTAGTCATAACTGCTGGTTCTTTTGACGCATCAGATGATAGTAAGCGTGTAGTGCTCAAGTCTTTGGACATTGTGACCACAGCAGGTGCCACAGCCGATATACCAGGTGCACTCAATACTTTGCCTGGAACACAAACAGTAGGAGAGACCGGCCGCTTATTTGTAAGAGGTGGAGAAGGTCGTGAAACCAAGACGTATATAGATGGCATGATTGTGCACAATGAGTACAGCCCATCAGCACCTAATACACCGGGAAGAAGTCGTTTTTCTCCTTTCATGTTCAAGGGTATGAGCTTTTCTACGGGAGGCTACTCAGCAGAATATGGTCAAGCATTGTCCTCAGCTCTCATCTTGCAATCAAAAGACCTTGCTGCACAAGAACGTACAGACATTTCTTTAATGACTGTTGGTGCTGATCTAGCTCACACATCTGTTTGGGGGAAAAGCTCTTTTTCTGGCAAAGTGCAATACACCAATCTGACACCTTATTTTGAGTTAGTTAGTCAGAATCTAGCATGGGACAAAGCGCCCACTGATTACAATGGAAACTTTGCTTATCGTTTGAAAACAAGTAAAACAGGTTTGCTAAAATTCTATACCAATTTGAGTAGCTCGTCCATGGAGCTCTACGAGGCAGAGATAGCCAATCCTGAAACACTACAACCTGTGACTGTGAGTAGTGAATATGTCTACTTCAACACATCGTATCGTGAACTCCTCACAGAGAAATGGGGGCTAAAAACAGGTATATCTGTTACTGAAAGTAAGGATTTTGCGTCTCGCTCTGATGACAGCAGAAAAGAAAAAGTAAGCGGTAAACATGGAAAGCTTGTATTTGACTACACGCACTCTGATCGTATTAATTTGACGTTTGGTGGAGAAGTATTAGATCGGGATGCACGTCAGAACCTTCAATCAGAAAACGATGACTTTATACAAAATTTTCGTGAAACGATTACTGCAGGATTTGTAGAAACGGAAGCATTTGCCTCTTCTTCGCTGGCATTCAAACTAGGTGTACGTATGGAGCACAACTCATTAACCAATAGCGTATTTACGACTCCTCGATTGTCCGCTGCATACAAAACGGGAGAGAAAAGTCAAGTATCTGTCGCTTACGGTAAGTTCTATCAAACACCTGAAAATCAATTAGTTTATACGTCTGATGAAATAAACCCTGAAGTAGCAGACCATTATATAGCCAACTACCAATGGTCAGGTGAGCGTAGAACATTTCGTGTAGAAGGTTACTACAAAAAATACGATGGATTGATCAAGTACAATAGTCCATTTGATGGCAGTGGTTTCTCTTCTAATGGAGATGGTCATGCAAAAGGCATAGATGTTTTTTGGAGAGATCGAAAAACATTCAAGAACATGGATTACTGGGTGAGCTATTCGTACTTAGATACGGAACGTAACTATAAGAACTATCCTGGAAGTTTTGCGCCACCATTTGCTTCCAATCACAATGTATCTGTGGTAGTCAAGAAATTTGTAGACCCTTTGAAAAGCCAATTAGGTTTTACGTATTCTTTAGCTAGTCCTCGAAAGTACAATGACTTGAATAGCGATGGTTTCATGGGTGGAGAGACGCCATTGTATCATGACTTAAGTTTCAATATCAGTTACTTGTACAGTTCACAAGTGATTATCCATGCCATGGTCAATAATGTATTTGGCATCAACAATATCTACGGATATGAATATGCAGACGCACCGAATAGTGAAGGATTTTATGCTAATAGAGCGATCACTCCACCAGCAAAACGATTCATTTTTCTAGGCATTTTTATCACATTATCAAAAGACAAAAGCATTAATCAATTACCGAATCTATAGAGAAGTGTCAAGTTGAGTTTATCGAAACCGCACTTCGACTAGCTCAGTGTGACACCCAAAATATCAGGGTGCATTTCGAAAAGCTCAATGTGACGACCATTTCAAAAATGTCATGCTGAGTTTACCGAAGCACATTTTTAGACAGACTCAATGTGACAGAGAATTTAAACTAAATATAAATCAAGCACTAAACAATTATCAATTATGAAAAAATCAATATTAGTATTAACAAGCGTTCTATGTTTCACTTTAACATTTGCCAATGGTCAGTTTGAAAAGGCCATGGGGAAAAATATCCCGTCCATCTTTCAGGCAAAGGATAAGGAAACTTTACAGAGTAGTATTAATCAATTGAATAGAATAGGAGAGGCAGAAGAAAATAGATGGGAGCCACATTATTATGTTGCTTTTGGATATTTAAGAATGATGACAATGAGCGAGGGAGCAGAAAAGCAAGATGCTTATTTAGATCAGGCTCTTACTGCAATAGAAAATGCAGAGAGTATTGAATCCAATAATTCTGAGTTGGTAGCCTTGCGAGGTTATGTTCACATGATGCGAGTTACAGTGGATCCTGCTACAAGAGGAATGCAATACAGTGGAATGGCTTTTAATGATTTTAATAAAGCAGTGCAGCTAAACCCAGAAAACCCAAGAGCTCATTACCTGTTGGGACAAATGCAGTACGGAACTGCTCAGTTCATGGGTGGTGGTGATGGTGGAGCTTGTGAAAGTTTCCACAATGCCAAAAAACTCTTTGACGCAAAAGGTGATGCACAAAGCATAGCACCAAGCTGGGGAGCAGGAGAAAACGAAGGGGTGATAGCTCAACTGTGTAAAGGATAGTCTTTATCATACAGGTCATCCCTGAAAATCAACAGATCAGTAAGTTTAAATGGGATGGTGGTTAGCATCATCCCATTTTTGAATTATATAATCAAATAAAATATATCATCATGAAAAAGTCTTTATTAACCATCGTTTCACTTCTAGGTATTTTCACTTTGCTTGCTAGTGATAGTATAGCAAAGCAACTGAAACATAATGTTACGATAGTAAATAATAGTGATAAGAGAAAAGAACTTGATAAGGCAGCACAACAACTGAAAGAGACGGCTGCTAAGAATCCAGATCTATGGCAACCACTTTATTATTCAGCATTGGGTTACATTAAATTGTTTGCATTTGAGAAAAAAAAGGAGGGTAAAGATGCTCAACTAGATAAAGCAGATGTTAGTATAAAACAACTCTTGGAAATGAATCCTGAGAATTCTGAAGTAGTGACACTCCATGCTTACTCCCTGATTATGCGATTGACAGTGGATCCAACAAATCGAGGAATGGACTACAGTGGGGAGATCTTTGACAATCTTTTGAAAGCAATCAGATTGGACTCCAATAATCCGAGAGCTCATTTCTTAATGGGAAGAATGAAGATTGGTACTGCTCAGTTTATGGGGACAGGATATGGAAATGCTTGCGAAAACCTAAATAAGGCTCATCAAATTTTTGAAAAGGGGGAGACGCTAGAAGATGAATTTTTCCCTTCATGGGGGAAAGAGCCAACTGCAGAAGTAGTGAATAGCTATTGTAAGGGATAAAAAAGATAGCGTCACTGCTAGGAAGTATGACGAAGCAGTCTCGTAATTTAGATTGCTTCGCTATACTTGCAATGACGCTATTGTAACTAATAAATTCCTTTCTTGCTACTCAACAAAAGCAGGCATAGGAGTTAGAAAAACTGCACGGAGACTATCTCTGAAATCAATTAATTCCTCTCTATATTCCAACTAATCCCTAAATAGAATTCTCGGCCATGAATAGGAGAGTAGGCGTAAGCGGTATCGAAGTTTTCGCTAAAACCTAGATTGGAATTTGGGTCATTCGTGCCAACGAGTGGAGACCAAGGTTGAACGTAATCGAAGATATTTTGCAGACCACCATAAATAGACCATCCTTTATTTAGTGTTTTGGCAATTTGTAAATTGTGCATGGCAAATGGAGTAGAAGAAGTAGGTCGAGCATTAGGTAAAGGATTTCCAGTATCATCCAAATCATAAACATCAGGCAGTGCCATAGGGCCCGTTATTCTGGCAGTATATCCTAGAGTGATATTGTATGGTTTAATGTTATAATTCGCAGTTAGAATACCAGTCCACTTCGGAGCAAACTCTATATCTCGTGTTATCCCATTTTCTCTTTCAGTTACATCTTGAAGGTTAAATCCAGCATTGAAGGCAAGCGGGAAAAGAAACTCATGTTGAATGTTGAACCCAATTCCTTTACTTACCGCAATACCATCAGAATTTGCATACCTAATCTCACTATCTATCTCATAGTCAGGTGTTATCTTATTTGTGAAGTAGGTGTAAAATACATCTAAGTCTAGCATTCCTTGACTAGATCCGATAGTATAAATATGATTGGCATTTAGTGATAGATTGTAAGATTCCTCTGGTTGCAGCTCTTCTTCTATAATGACTTCTCTTTGCCCAGTTACGAAAGCATGATCTTCGGTGAATAAATTGACAATTCGAAATCCTGTTCCAAAATTAGATCTTAGTGTTGTCCACTGACCTATTTTATATTTTAAGTTGAGTCTGGGAGCTAAAATCAAACCGTGATCTTGATAATGATCTAACCTGGCACCCGTCAAAGCGGTGAATCTATCAGTTATTTTCCACTCATCCTGTACGAAAAGACCAGGTATAAATTGTTCGTGACGTTTATTGGTCAAACTGTCTCCTGTTGCAATGGTATTGTCATCATATGTTTGATAGCGAAGTGTCAAACCATTAGTTAGTTGATGCTTCCCCAGTACTTTATCCCATATGAAATTACTAAACAAAATGTTTTGTGAAGCCTCATAGTAATCACTTCCATAGTAGCTGTCTTGATCATGAATGCTCCCGGAGAAATCTAAACGAATGTTCTCAGTAGTAGGAAGCTCATACGTTCCAAATACTTCCAATCTTTTGGTGTAAATACTCTCTCCATAGATTTCCTTACTTCCTCTCAAATTTTGATAATTTCTATCTTTCAAAAACTCTTCAACTCCGTTTCTTCGGTCTTCAGTATAGTACTTACCTGAGATAGAGAATTTCTTTCCGGATGGCCTGAAGATATTCCATTTAGAGAATAATGAGATTCTATCCAGATTTATGTTGTCTCCAAACCCATCTTCATTTCGATCATCAAAGTCATTGATATAGGCATAGTTTAGCCCAATGAATCCAGAACTTTTTCCAATAATAGGAGCAAAAGAAAAGTTACCAAATGACTCTAAATGGGTTGTTCCCATGATATCCGCAGAGAAGAGCGGTTGGTTTGAAGGGTCTTTGGTAATGATATTAATCACTCCAGCTACAGCTTCAGACCCATAAAGCGTAGAACTAGGTCCTTTTATCACTTCAAAACGATCTATTATCATACTAGGAATACCGTTCAATCCGTAGACAGAAGCGAGATTTCCATATATGGGAGAACCGTCCATAAGGATAGCGGTATATGGCCCTGGAAGCCCATTGATAGAAATGCTATTGGTAAAACAGACGCCACATGCGACAACTTCTTGCACACCATTAACCAATGAAATTCCCTCAACAACACCGGTAGCAGCTGCGGGTATGTATGTATTTAGGTGTTTCGCTGTGATGACATCTACTTTTACTGGAGACGCTGAAACGAAAGTAGGTTGCATAGTACCCGTTATAATTACCTCATCCATTGTGAGGGTACTCTCTTCCAATTTGAATTCAAAGTATTTATCAGTAGGAAGCGAAATAGTTTCCTTAATGACTTTGAAGCCAACAGATCTAATTTCTAAAGTATAATCACCTTCTGGAACATTACTTAATTGAAAAGATCCATTTATACCTGAGATTGCCCCGAATGAAGTATTCAAAAGTTGAACCGTTCCTCCTGGAAATCCTTCTCCATCTATTACGATTCTTCCTTTTAAAGTCGTTTGACAAAATAGAGCGAAAGGTGTAAGCAAAAGAATTGATAGTACTATTCGCATAAATTTTATTTAAGCTCAAGCAAAACTAAACATTAGATTAAGTAAAATAAAAATTTAGATTAATCTAAAAATAGAAATTCTTAACTCCACTTATTAAATTGAAAGAATGAATCTAGAAGAACTAAGAAACTATTGCTTATCAAAGCCTGGTACGACAGAAGACACACCGTTTGGTCCAGATACGTTGGTTTTTAAGGTAATGAACAAGCTCTTTGCCCTCACCAGCTTCGAGCCTTTTGATTTTATCAACCTAAAGTGTGATCCAGATAGAGCGATAGAACTTCGTGCTGAAAATGAGTTCATAAAGCCTGGATATCATATGAACAAGAAACACTGGAACTCTGTCTACATAGAAGCTGGCGATAAATTGATAAAAGAACTAGCAGATCACTCTTACGAGCTCATTGTAGATTCACTTCCTAAGAAATTGAAAGAAGAACTGAAAAGTAGATAAGATGGAACATCAAGTACAGCATACAGACACCTCTACAAAAGGCTCTTACTTCATTGAAGAGGGTGGAACCAAGATTGCCGAAATGACCTATTCTAAGGTGGGTACAGATCGAATTATTATAGATCACACAGAAGTAGATGAAAGGTTTAAAGGTAAAGGTCTAGGTGAGTTAATGGTAAGAAAGTCTGTAGGTGATGCTAGAGATAAGAAAATTAGTATTGTTCCTTTATGTCCTTTTGCAAGAGCTATTTTCAATAAGAACGACGAGTTGAAAGACGTTCTTTAGTTACATAAATCTATTTAATATATAACTCACTAAAAGTATAAATGAATGACTAATTCCATCAATTCCTCCATTCTTTCACAAAATCCAAGGCTTTATTCTTTCTTTCCTTTGTTCTATATAGCATGGGCAGACGCTGTTCTCATTCCTACTGAAATAGCAGCTATTGTGTCATACATCAAAAAACAAAATTGGCTTTCTGAAGAGGAAAATGAATTTTTGATCTCTTTTTTGGAACCGAAAAATCCTCCATCACCTCAGGAATTAAAAAAGTGGAAATCAAAAATTTTGGAGACGGAGCTAAGTCCAGACGATACCCTTGTTGAAATAGGGCAGAAACTGTCAAATCTGAAAGGAGCAGACACATCAGATGAGATAAAAAAATCTTTAAGTGAAATAGAAGAGATGCTTGGTATTGCTTCCAATGAAGCTATCTACCATCTTAGAGGCAAACCACATCATACCATTACAGAACAGATGGGCGTAGAGGCTTCATTTGATTCAAAGGAAATGACTGCTGTTTTAGATGGTGATAACAGCCAGATAATCAATAAAGTAAAGAAAGTTATTTCAGATCCTTCATTTCAGTATGTAGATGAATCAAACCTTGAACAATACCGAGAACGGGTGTTGAAATGGTGTCAGCTTTTGGCCGATCAAGGTTTTGGAGCGATGGGTTTTCCAGATGAATTTGGTGGCGGGAATGATATGAAAAAGTATTTCGCCATTATGGAGACGCTTTCATACCACGATTTGAGTACGGTGATCAAGTTTGGTGTCCAGTTTGGTTTATGGGGAATGAGTGTTTTCTTTCTGGGAACAGAGAAACATCATAAAAAGTACATCAAGGACATAGGATCGTTAAAGCTGCCTGGTTGTTTTGCTATGACAGAAACTGGGCATGGTTCCAATGTAAAAGGAGTGGAAACAACGGCCACTTATCATCACTCTTCAAAGACATTTTTGATACATACTCCTCATGAAAGAGCGGGCAAGGAGTATATTGGAAATGCGGCTTTACACGGTCAAATGGCTACCGTTTTTGCCAAGTTGATTATCAACGATGTAGACTATGGTGTCAATGCGTTTGTAGTGCCATTGAGGAATGAATCGGGCCTAGTTGCTAAAGGAGTCACCATAGAAGATTGCGGAAGAAAGATGGGGTTGAACGGGGTTGATAATGGAAAAATATGGTTTGATCAGGTGGAGATTCCACATGACAATATGTTGGACCGGTATGCAAGTGTAGACGCTGATGGAGCATTTCAGAGTCCAATTGCAAGTGACAATAGACGTTTTTTCACCATGCTTGGAACACTTGTGGGTGGAAGAATAGGTATACCAAGATCCGGTCTCAGTGCCACGAAATCTGGATTGACCATCGCGATAAAGTACGGCAATAAAAGAAGGCAGTTTGGACCTGAAAATGGGAGTGAAGTACCTATTCTCAATTACAGAACTCATCAAAGGAGATTAATGCCCTTACTGGCCAATGCCTATGCATCACACTTTGCATTGCAATATGTGACTGAGCGTTTTCTAAATAGGAAGGAAGATGAAATGCAAGAAATTGAGGCGATGGCAGCTGGGCTAAAAGCATGGTCCACTTGGAACACCACACATACTTTGCAAGAATGTCGGGAAGCATGCGGTGGGAAAGGTTACTTATCTGAAAACAGAATTGACCGATTAAAGAACGATACGGATGTTTACACCACATTTGAAGGGGACAACACCGTTTTAATGCAGTTAGTAGCCAAAGGAAGACTGTCAGAATTTAAAAAGGAATTCAGCGATATTGATTTTTTCGGTATGGTGAACTACGTAACTGAAAAGGCGAAAACAGGATTGACTGAGATGAATCCAGTTACAATAAGAAGTACAGATCCTGATCATTTATTAGATCCTGAATTTCATTTGGCGGCATTCAGATATAGAGAAAAGGACATCCTTACCTCAGCAGCAAAGCGGTTTAAAAAGCATTTAGATGAAGGCATGGATTCATTTGATGCATTTAATCAAACACAGTATCATATGGTGAATGTGGGACATGCTTATGTTGAGAGGTTGATTTTGGAACAATTCCTTAGTGCAATAGAAAAAGTAAAGGATGTAAACTCCCAATCCGCATTAACGAAACTATCCCAACTATTCGCTCTAAGTCAAATTGAAAAGAATAAAGGCTGGTACCTCGAACATGATTATATGAGCGGCACTAAGACGAAAGCCATTAGAAAAATGATAAATCAGCTTTGCTTAGAAGTCAGACATGATGCTGTTGCTCTAGTAGACGCTTTCAATATTCCTGATAGTTGTTTGAGTGCGCCTATAGCCATGGATCATCACGATTAATTGGTCTACTTCCTTTTATAAATGATAACTAGTCAGGTTTATTAATATGCCTTCCATCACAAATTTGACTTGATACCAAACAATATTAGGCGTTTTGTAGTCTTTAGTTAGGATTTCAAAAAATGACATGAAATATTTATTCAAACTAGTATTATTTGGGCTAGCAATAATTTTAAATTTTACTGAAGCAGTTGCTCAACGCCCTGCTTCATCATATCCAGGGGGTGCTTCTTCGGCACCAAAAACAGGATATGGAAAACTTGGAGGAATTGTTGTTGACAAAGAAGATGAACCAGTACCATTTGCAACAATCAAAATTTTAAATGCTTCTGATAAAAAACTTATTAATGGAACCATCGCTGAAGATGATGGCAAGTGGGTAATCAAGGCTGTCCCTGAAGGAGAGTTTTTAGTAAGTATATCTTTTATAGGTTATGAGACCATTGATAAAGGGCCTTTCAAAGTAACAGGTAAGGGAGAGTCGTATGATTTAGGAAGAATTGTTCTGCTATCATCTGCTACTCAATTGGATCAGGTAGTTGTGGAAGGACAAAGAGAATTAATAGAAGATAAGGTTGATCGAATTGTATACAATGCTGCTCAAGATCTCACAACAGCAGGAGGGGATGCTTCTGATGTCTTGAGAAGAGTCCCTTTATTATCAGTTGATCTAGATGGTAATGTTTCTTTGCGTGGTAGCGGTAACATTACGGTACTTATTGACGGAAAACCGTCAACCATTACAGCAGGTAATTTGGCTGACGCTCTAAAACAAATTCCTGCAGACGAAATAGAGTCTGTAGAAGTGATAACATCACCTTCAGCAAGGTATGATGCGGAAGGAACAGGTGGAATAATCAACATTATCACTAAGAAGAATAATCTTGAAGGCGGGACACTTTCAATAAATACAGGAGTTGGTTATAGAGGTTCTAATCTTGGCCTTAATGCTGGTTATAGAACAGGAAAGCTTGGTTTATCTTTAGGAGGAAATGGCTATGCCGGTTACAATATTTTAGGTTCTTCGGACAACTTACAAATTGTTAACGATGAATTCAATAATGAATTATCAAGAACAAATCAATTTGCTGAAACAGTGAGTTCAAGGGTATCTGGTAGATACAATTTTGGATGGGATTATACTTTCAATAAATATCACTTCATAGGAGGAGGCGTTAACTATCGAATATTTGACTCTAGAAACGAACAAGATGCAAGATTGACAGAAATAGAGGATCCCAGTGGAACGAATTCATTTGTTCAGGATGTCTTCACGCTTAGCAACTCCAATAGTGTAGATGTTAACTTCAACTACATCAAGTCATTTGAAGAGAAGGATAAAGAGATCAGTTTTATATCGCTCTACAGTCAAGACGCTAGAAATAATGACTTTACTATCGAGAACTTGATGGAAAATAATCCTACTGATACGAAGAATGAGAACATAAGTAACAATAGAGAATTCACCCTTCAATTGGACTATGTAGAACCAATAGGAGAAAAGGCAAGGTTTGAAACAGGATTGAAGAATATTTCTAGAACTGTATCGAGTGACTTTCAATTATTTCAACGTCAGAACGGAGGGTCATATACTGAACTTCAAGGAGCTGGGATAAGTAATTCATTTACTTATAATCAAAATGTATCAGCTGGATTCGTTTCAGGTTTGGTGGAATTACCGTCTGATTTCACAATTCAAGCTGGGGGTAGATATGAATACACTACTATCACCGCCAACTTTGCAGATGGCAATGATTTGGAAATAGGAGATTATGGCACATTCGTTCCGAGTGTTAATTTGTCCAAGAAGCTTAAAAATAGCTTGAGTCTTAAATTTGGATACTCTCGAAGAATCGCTCGTCCGAGTTTGCAGTTCTTAAATCCAAACATCAACGCATCAAACCCACTCAACATTTCTCAGGGTAATCCTGATCTTCTTCCTGAATTCACCAATCAATTAGAATTCTCTATAAGTAAGTTTACGCGCTCCACTTCAGTAAGTATTTCTCCATTTATCAGATCAACTAACGGAAGTATTCAATCAGTAAGGGAGACAATAGGACAAGACACTGTTTCTACTACATTTCAAAACATAGGAGAAGAAGATGCTTATGGAATAAATGCTTTTGGTAGTTACAGAAAAGGAAAACTAACTCTCAATGGAGGTGTCGATGCTTTTTACTCTGTTTTAACCAATAATATTGATGATCCATTATTCAATGCACAGAATGAAGGATTTGTATTCAATGCAAGATTATTTGGTAGCTATAAACTAACCGAAATGTGGGTGGTTCAAATGTTTGGTTTTTATAGAAGTTCTAGAGTGCAATTGCAAGGCTTCACTAATCCATTCTACATCTATAGTTTAAGTCTAAATAGGAATTTCAAAAACAAGAAAGGAAGTATTGGTTTAGGAGCCAATAATTTCCTTACACCGAGAAGTGTGCTAGATTCTGAAGTAACCACTCCGTTTCTTACACAAAGAAGTACTCGAGAGCTACAGCTCTTAAACTTCAGAGTCAACTTTAGTTACCGAATAGGTTCATTAAAACAGCGTGCACCTAAGAAAGTAAGAAAAGTATCCAATGATGATCTGAAAGAAGGAGGCGGTAATAATGATGGAAACGATGGAAATTGATAATATGACGATCATACAGCACATACATTTCAATGAGCTATTGCTTTATTAAAAACAGTAGTTGAAAGTTAAAAAGGCTTATTAAATACATTTAATAGGCCTTTTTTTATAGTGGGTAATCCATTTCACACATTCAAAGTCAACTAGACACAATCGGAATATGAAAAATGACAGTAGCTACTAATTTCTATTTGGATTGACTTATTAAGACATCCCAACTAAATTGTGGTTGTATTGATAAAAAGCTCAGAGACCTTTTAGGAAGTAGCCCTTTGGGGCTCTTTTCCAAGACAAGTTGTCGAAAGGGTTTCTATTAAATTAGATAATTAGACACAGTTAAATTACTTCTAAGACCAGTCTGTAACCTCCATTGTCAATATGAATAAATCTAGATCTGACGTAGTTGATTATGACATCTGAAGATGAAGACGAGAATCGAGGAAAAAAACCTGTTAGAAGATCGCGCTTACTAACTGCTGTTATACTAATCGTTGCATTTACGATTTCAGTATTGATTGCTCAGTATGCAGTTATTAACAACTATGTGAGTAAAAATCTGAGTCAGTTTATTGAGAATAGGATAAATGAAAATATGGAAGCTGATTCCTATTTTCATTTTGACAGTCTTCAGGTTAGTGTTTGGAGAAATCGAATTTCAACACGTAACATTTCTCTTCATTTAAATGCACAAACGGAAATAATTGCAAAGGCACCCGCTTTAGTTATCAATGTAGGGAGTTTACTGAAATTTTGGTGGGATGAAAAGCTTTTGATTGACCAAATTATTCTGCAAAGTCCTTATGTTGAGGTTATTAAAACCAATGAAAAGGACACTTCGACTATCGATAGTCTGAGCTTCGTAGATAATGTAATCCAAAAAATCAATCTATTAGAACTCAAAGACATTCACCTTAAGAATGCCAATATTAGATTCTATGAAAAGGATATTGACTCTGGTAATAAGCGCATGACTTTTCAGCTCAATGACTTAAGTATAGATCTGAAAAGGCTGAATATCGCCACAGATAATCTGTTAGATTTAGAAACAGAAAAGCTTATCATCAGTCTTAAGGATCAGCAATATATTTTGCCTGATTCTTCAATGCAAATTGATATAAAAAGCATTGATTATGATCATCTGCATAAAGGGTTTGATTTTACTAATATTTCCATTTCATCTTTCCCTGAGAATGACACAATACTTGATTTGCCATACCTAGAAGCACATCAGTTCTTTGTTGAAAAGGGGAGAGTATCAATAGATAGTTTACATATTATTGAACCCAATATTGTATTGAATCAACAAATACTTGATTTGATTCAAAAAAATGATCGTAAAAAGTCACCATTATCAATTCCGCTAATAAACTCTATTGAGATTAAGAATATTGGTCTAAACGATGGAGAGTTAACTGGAGTATTAGAGGATAGTCTAGATTTTATCGTGAAAAATTGGGGCTTATCAATATCAAACATCGGATGGAATGAGGCTGATGAAAACCCATACCATATTGGATCGACTAGAGTGTCACTGAATGACTTTAGACTCAAAAAGCCTCATGTCGATCCACTTTTTCAACTTCAAAAAATTAGGTTAGAGTATCCCGAAAACAACCTATTCTTGGATTCTATGTTCTTTAACTTAGATTCATTGAATGGGACTATAGTAGGTGTTGCTCTATATGATTTGAATATGGGATCATTGGTCAGCAATGAATTCGTAGCAGACGAATTGATCATTACAGAGCCAAGCATCGAGGCTAATATTTCAAATTTGAAAATAGGAGTGAAGGACTCTACTAAAAAACCAATATTTGACAAGTGGAAGATTCAAAAAGCAAGAGTATCAAACCTTGATGTTTTGATGAATCAAAATCCACATGAGTTAACTATTGATGATGGAGACATCTATATCTTAGATTTTGAATTGGTCGGAGGAGAAGAATTCACTCTTAACAATCTAGATAGTTATACTTTCTATCTACCAAGCACATCTTATGGACAAAAAAAGGAAGACCTTGAACTCATAGTTAATAATACCTACTACAATTCAGCAGATAGCTTACTTTCCATTTCAACTGGAAGTTTTAGAGATAATAAAACGAGTTTAAGCTGGAAGAATCTTAATGCTAAAAACGAAACGAATCTATCTCAACAAGTAGATTCAATTGTGCTGAGTTATTTCGCTATTGACAGCTATAAAGTAACTCATGATTTAAAAACTAAAACTTCAAAAAAGTCCCCGGTTCTTCCAGCAATCATAATTGATTCTTTGAGGTTGGGTAAAGGCTATGCCAAAATATCTAAAGAAAACAGTTTCGAACTTGAAACATCACCTCAAGAATTATTAGTCAAGAAATTGATTTATGATTCCTCTATTTGGCAATTAGATGATCTTGATTTTAATATTAATGACATTTCAGCTAAGAGTTCAATGCTGGATGGAAGTATCAATGAACTATCTATTCAAGCATTGGAGAATAGCATTCTTTTATCAGATATTAGAATTGAAAACAAGGATACCATTCAAGATAAACTACAGTCGAGCATAGCCAGCATTGAAATAAAATTCTATGATTTTCTATCCCTCCTCAATCAACCAGATAATATCAAATTACGAGACATAAGCATTGAAAAGCCAGAGGTAATTGCCTCAAGTAATAATGGGAGTGATAAGGAAGTGAGATTAAAGGTGAAAAATTATTGGTCAGATGACTTACCAAATATTGTTATTGATCAATTGAAGATTATAGATGGTGCATTTGAAAAAAATGCTAATGATAATCAGTTAGATTTTTCAGGCTTTAATTTACAATTATCGACTATTGAGCTATCTGATGATAGTTTGTACTTTGATAAAAATCTCAATGGCTTACTATATGCGCAATCATATACAGGTTTTATCTCCGAAATCAATTTTCAAAATGTATTGGACAGTGTTTCCATTAATGACATAGAGATAGGAGAGGTTATATCAACATCAAAATTCCTGCACACGTCCAATGATATAGATCGTGTGGTCGCTTTTGATAGGATTAGATTAGAAGGTTTTCAACCCAACGAATGGTTGATAAACAACAGACTAAAAGCGAGAAGCTTTTTGATAGATCATCCCCATGTTAAGGTCAAACAAAGAGTGAAGGACTCTATTAATCAAAAACCTGACGCTATCCATGTCATACTCGACTCTATTGATGTAATAAATGCTGAGCTAGATCTGGAATGGGGTGATAAGCAAGCCTTAAAGTTATCTCCATTAAATATATCACTAGGTGAATTTGAGTATGACGCTGAATTGGAAGTGTTTCAATGGCCCGCAAAGACGTATGAAATTTCAACTAGAAATATGGAATTTCGAACAGAGAACGGACTTAATTTAATTCAATTAGATAAGGTGACTTTAAATAATAGTCAACTAGAAGTTAGTGACCTTACTTTAGAGCCATTACTTGGAAAGGAAGATTACTTTAAAAAAATAGGGTATGAGACTGATCATATCAACCTTACTATTCCTTCTATTCGCTTAGAGACATTCGATCAACAGTTGCTACTTAAAGACTCTATATTGAATGCTGCGAGGTTAATCGTTGAGGAACCTACTCTTGATATTTTTAGAGATCAAAACTACCCAGATCCAGATCCTTTGTATAAAATAATGCCTGTTTCAGCGATACAATCAATACCATTCCCAATGAGGATTGATACGGTAGAAGTAGTAGGCGCACGAGTTGCTTATGAAATGATTCCTGAGAATGGAGTGGAGCCAGGTATTTTCACATTCGCAGATTTGGATGCTACATTTTCCAATATAACCAACAATCCTATACAAAATGAAGTGATGAATGTTTTCGTTACCGCAAATGCTATGGACATTATTCCGATGTACCTGTCATTTGATTTTGACCTTAATAGCGAGAATGATGAATTTAGTTTTAAGGGATCAGTTGCACCGCATGACATGACTACTTTCAATCAGTATACTGAAAATGGAGCCTTTGTGAAAGTAATAAGCGGTGCTACTAAAAATCTCTCTTTCGCTGTTCAAGCCAATGATACTTTGGGGTATGGTACAATGGACTTTGTATATAACAATTTGAAAATAGCTATGCTTGATAAGAAAACATATTCTCAGTCGAACGTGGATGAATCAGTAGTTTCATTTATTGCCAACACATTTTTTGTTCGAAAAAGAAACAGATTTACAAAGTATAGACAGGGGGACATCTACTTTGAACGGATTCAACACAAGGCTATTTTTAATTTCTTGGCTAAGCTATTAATAAGCGGTACAGCTAGCAGCGTGGGTTTTAAAAATTACAAAAAGGAAGTTAAAATCGTGAAAGAAGCTTCGAAAGAAGCCGAAAACTAAACATAATTAAATCACTGCACTATGAGTCTAGGTGAATCAAAGTCAACTAGGTACAGTATAAATATGAAAAATAAATAGTAGCTTCTAATTCCTTTTTGGATTGACTTATTAGACAACTCAACTAAAATGTAGATGTATGGATATTAAACGCCGAGACCTTTTAAAAATGTTGCCCTTTGGCGCACTTTTTCCTTGGCAAGTTGTCAAAGGGTTTTCTACCGAATTAGAAAAAGACAATTTCATGCATAGCTTAGAAAGTAAGGGATCATCTCAACTAGATATCGATGCGCTTTACAAAAAAGCAATTGTGATCGATGGTATTGTAATTCCAAGAGGGTGGGATCAAGACTCTTTTGATGCTTTATCAGCGTCTGGTTATACGGGGTTTAATGCGTCGCTTAACTCAATAGATCTGAAAACTTCGTTGCAATCACTCACTGATTGGAAAAATAGAGTAGAACAGAACCCTAAAACCCTTATTCATGCTACCAGAGCTGATGATTTCATTCAGGCTAAGAAAGAAAATAAAGTGGCGGTAATGTTCGGTTTTCAAAACGCAACGATGATTGAAAAATCCATTGACAATATAGACGTGCTGTATGAAGCAGGTACTCGATGGATACAGCTCACTTATAATTATCGGAATCTACTAGGTGATGGATGTACAGAACGGACAAATGCAGGTTTGTCAGATTTCGGTGTTGAGGCAGTCGAGCGTATGAATGAACTAGGAATCGTTATTGATTTATCTCACTGTGGAAGAGAGACAACCAATGATGGAATAAAATTTAGCAAAGCAGGAGTATCCTTTAATCATACTATGTGCGATGCTTTATATAAAGATCATCCAAGAGCTAAAACCGATCAACAAATTCGTGCAATGGCTGAAAAAGGAGGGGTTATGGGTATTATTTGCCTCGGTTACATGATTGGACCTGATCCAGGAGGAGATACTACCATTGAAACATATGTAGACCACATTGACCATGCAGTAAAAATAGCAGGAATTGATTCCGTTGGCGTAGCAGCTGATTTTCCAATTCAGGGCTTAGAAGCCAATGGAGCCACACGTGAAAATTGGTATGTACCACGTCTCACAAGATTTAAGCCGTCTTATCAAGTACGCTGGCCTCCTTGGATTCCAGAACTTGAACAACCTAAACGATACAAGCATGTAGCACAAGTATTAGACAAAAGAGGGTATAGTTCTGGAGATATTGAAAAAATACTAGGACAAAATTGGCTGAGGTATTTTCGTGATACTTTAACTACTATAAATTAGTTGTCGACTCTCATCCTTTTTAATACGATAACCTATCCCAACAATACCTAATTAACGGAAAATGAAATACTTAATCATATCGATTTCTATTATTTGCTTTATAGCAAGCAGCTGCCAGCAGACGTCACAGTATGAGAGTATAGGTTCTGATACCACTCGATATGACGTAGTGTTCAGAGAGAGTTTAGCAGGAACTTACAAGAAATGGAATACTGGCTCAAACAGCTTAAGCTACTACTATACTTACACAGATAGAGGACGTGGGCCTCAACTGTTTGAAGAAGTTTCTCTCAACGAGTCAGGCTTTATTAGTAAGCAGTCCATTGATGGAGTTAATTACTTGAAGGACTCAGTAAGAGAGAGTTTTATAAGTGATGGTGCCACAGCTTCATGGATCAATAGTGGCGGAGAAGACGGAGCAAATTTCAATGGAGAAGAATTGTATTTTAGATATGATGGATCTCCAGCCATTTATGAAATTCTTGCTCGCCTTTTAGTGAATGCAGATGACAATAAGATCCGTTTATATCCTGCAGGAGGTGTTGAGTTGATTCAAATATTTCCTTTGCAATTGAATGAAAGTATAGAAGCTAATCTTCTGATGATAAAAGGATTGGATATGAATCCAACCTATCTATGGATGAAAGATAATAACATGATAGGCAGAATAGCAGGTAATCGTCATGTAGTACGTGAGGACATGAAAGATGTACGTTTGAAAATGAAGTCGCTACAAGATAGCATTGAAGATGAATACTTAATTAATGTTGGAAAGAGTTTAACGCATGAATTAGGAGAAGCGTTAATTCAAAATGTAAATGTATTTACGGCTGCAGGATCAATTCTGATGAAACAAGATGTCTTTGTGTCAGGAAATAAAATTGTCAATATCAGACCTACAGGTGAACAAGCTGCTACAGAAGGAATGATTATCATAGATGGATCTGGTAAGACTTTGATGCCAGGCATGTTTGATATGCATACTCACAACAACAAATTTAGAGGAGCTCTTCATTTAGCAGGAGGAGTGACATCTGTAAGAGACTTGGCAAACAATAAGGAAGTAATGACTCTCGCTGAGCAATTTGATGAAAATGAAATTATAGGTCCTCATATTGTTACTTTCTGTGGCATTATTGATGGTTCTGGCCCATTTGCTAATAAACGAAATGTAGTGGATAACCTTGAGGAAGGCCTATCAGAAATTCAAGTGTACAAAGATTTAGGTTATCAGCAAATCAAGTTATATAGTTCCATCAGACCAGAATGGGTTAAGCCGATGGTGGAAAAGGCACATGAACTTGGCATGCGCGTAAGCGGACATATACCAGCTTATATGACCGCATCGCAAGCCATCAATCAAGGATACAACGAGATTCAGCACATGAATATGTTGTTTTTGAATTTTTTACCAGACACTATAGACACGCGTACGCCCTTACGGTTTACAATGGTAGCCAACCATGGAGCAGATCTTGATCTTAATTCTAAACTGTATCTGGATTTCGTAGACCTATTAAAAAGTAAACAGATCTTGGTGGATCCAACTGTGTCCATATTTGAAAATATGTTCATTGCGGAAAAAGGAGTTCCCAGTCCGACATACAGTCAAATTATAGATAGACTTCCTTTGATGAACCAAAGGCGATTTTATAGCGGTGGTCTTCCAAAACCCGATGGAAATGACAACCGATTTTCAGAAGCTCATAAGAGAATGCTAGATGTTGTAGCAGACCTGTATGAAAAGGGTGTTGCAATAGTTCCGGGTACCGATGGGCTGCCTGGCTTTTTATATCACAGGGAGTTGGAATTATATGCGCAAGCAGGCATTCCAGCAGCAGAAGTTTTGAGATTGGCCACTATAAAGTCTGCTGAGATTGTTGGCCTATCAAAGTCATTTGGCTCAATAGAAATAGGCAAACAAGCTGATCTCATCTTAGTTGATGGTGATCCGACAAAAAAGATAAGCGACATACGAAAGGTGGAATGGACTATGAAAGGGGGCAAGCTCTTTTATGCTGAGGAGCTGTATGCTTCTATGGGGATCAAACATTTTAAATAGGCATACGCGAAACGCAACAATCAACAATCTCAACTAGAAGTATCTTATGTAGAGGTTGTTTTGTGATCACCTAGCAACTCATTTAATTAAGCCATATATGAAATACCTTTTCTCACTCGCCATATCATTTTTTTCATTGATCGCCAATTCACAGAGCCCAGAGTTCTTTACCAATGGACGACTCATATTCGGAACTCATGTAGAACGAACAGCCTCTATGGGGATTGGAGACATAGACAATGACGGAGACAATGATGTGATTATTGCTAATGGAAGACATTGGCCCGGCCAAAATCGAATATTCATCAATAATGGAAGAGGAATATTCACTGTCTCGCGATTACTTGGAGATGAAAGTGAAACGAGTTACTCTACTGAGCTAGCAGATTTTGACAATGACGGAGACTTAGATATTGCTGTAGGGAATGACATGGCTCCCAACTATATTTTCCTTAATGATGGAACAGGGAGTTTTACTAAAGGAGCCCGTTTTGGGAAAGAATATGATCATACACGAAATATAGTGACAGCAGATCTGGACAATGATGGTGATATAGATATTCTGATAACCAACAGAGGGAGCCAAAATGAGATTTGCCTCAATGATGGTTCTGGTAAGTTTATGAAGAGCATTGGTTTCGGATCACAAGACGATTCTACGATAGATGTGGAAGTAGCAGATATAGACGGAGACGATGACAATGACCTTATTTTGGCTAATAGAGATAAGCAGCAAAACTTCATTTATCTCAATGGAGGCAACCTAGATTTCTCGCATAAAATTCCTTTTGGAAGTGATACAGATGACACTAGGTCTGTAGCGATAGCTGACATGAATATGGACGGTTACCTAGATATTATAGCGGCCAATATTGGAGAACCAAATGCCATTTATTTTGGAAATAAAGCAATAGATTTCTCAAAAAGGATAGAGTTTGATCCAAGTTCTAGTAGAAGTTTCTCTGTTACTACCGCTGATTTCAACGCTGATGGAAGAGAAGACATAGTGATAGGGAACAATAGAGCTTATAACTCAGTGTTTATCAATCTTGATGATGGCACTTCATGGAGAAAAATTTCCTTAAGTCAACAAGAATTTAACACCTATGACATTGCCGCATTTGACTTAAACGGTGATGATAAACCTGACATCATTGAAAGTAATTCAGATGAGAAAAATCTTTACTACTTCAATCGTTTCGAATGATCTTTTCTTAAAACCAATAGAACATAAATACCAAATCATGATTAGAATGTATAATACATTGATTGCAGCAGTACTAATAATGACCTTTTCCATCTCTTGTTCGGAGCAAAATAAAGCAGAAATGGAAGACTCTGAGTCAAAATCCATTGATGAAAACTATGATCCCGAAGCAAGGTTAAAAGAACTGAATATTACACTGCCTAGTCCACCACAACCAGTCGCAAACTATGTGAACGGCGTTAGAGCTGGCAATCTTATCTTTTTGGCAGGAAAAGGCCCAAGGTATGCTGATGGAACAGAGATTACAGGAAAGCTAGGACAAGATGTGTCCATTGAAAAGGGCTATGAAGGAGCCAGGTTAACAGCCATCAACCAGTTGTCTGTTTTAAAAGCCATGCTAGGCGATCTAAGAAAAGTTAAGCGAATTGTGAAAGTCTTAGGGATGGTCAACTCTGATCCTTCCTTTGTGGACCAACCCAAGGTGATCAATGGATTTTCAGATTTGATGGTGGATGTCTTTGGAGAAAAAGGAAAACATGCTCGAGCAGCGGTTGGGATGGTTTCATTGCCTAGGGGACAAGCAGTAGAAATTGAATTAGTAGTAGAAGTCTATGAATAATCAAAACTAATTTTCAACTTCACAATACAACTACTTTCTATACCATCTTACTCCAACAACATGCAATCTATTATTGACTTCCACTGTGATCTACTTTCGTATTTGGAGAGTGTGCCCAATTCAAGTCCTTACGACTCTGCCATTGGATGTTCCATTACTTCGATGAAAGAAGGGAATGTCGCATTGCAAGTCATGGCGATTTATTCTGCGACTCAAAAAGGAAGTACCGCATCTGCTTTCAATCAAAGCTTGATATTCAAAAAACTACTTAATGAATATGAGTCTAATTTTACTTTGGTAAAAGATGAAGAGAGTTTGACTTCACTGGACACATCACCTAAGATTGGCATTATTGCTTCTATTGAGAATGCGTCAGGTATTTGTGAAGAAGATCAGCATTTAGATACAGCATTTGAAAACCTAGAGAGAATAATTTCCAATACTGAAAGAGTGCTATATATTGGACTCACTCATCACATGGAGAATAGGTTTGGGGGAGGGAACTATAGTGAAGCGGGACTGAAAGAAGACGGAAAAGCATTGTTGGACTATATCAACGGAAGAAAAATAGCCATAGACTTTTCTCATACTAGTGATGCTTTGGCTTACGGTATTCTCGATCATGTTTCTAAAAAAGGTCTGGATATTCCCATTTTAGCAAGCCACTCCAACTATAGGGAGGTGTTTGATCACCCGAGAAACTTACCAAATGAATTGGTCAAAGAGATTATCAGCAGAAATGGTGTTATAGGAGTCAATTTGGTTCGTGCTTTCTTAAATAATGAAGATCCGAATGCCCTTTATGATCATATAAACCATGGACTGAAACTAGGAGGGGAGGGCTCCATATGTTTTGGAGCAGATTACTTCTTTCCTGGAACACTTTCAGACCCATCTAGAGATCCCTACTACTTTTCACAGCATGAAACATCAGCTTGCTACCCATCTATTTTGGAGACTATCTCAGAGCAAAACTCATTGAAGATATCTAAAAAGATTGGTAATGAAAATGCTGTTCAGTTTTTGAAGAGGGTGTTGATATAGTTCAGATTATTCACATGAATTTTCTTAGCGTGGAAAACAACTTTGGCAACCTAATGAAACGTTCTATCGTTATTCGTCTTTTGCTGTATTTCGTGTTTAAACCCAATCTCCTATAAAACCTAGAACCCCAAAAGTTATTATTAAATAAAAAAGGTAGGTTAATGTGGATCGAATTAAATTCATTATTCGGTTTCCTTCTGTGAAAAATTGCCAAAATACCACGAAAGCATATCCTATCGAGAGAAAGAGTGGTATTACTTCCAAAATGTCATGATCGATGAATATTTCAAGCGATATAAAAAATGAGTAAAAAATTGCTTGCTGACCTGTGATGTAAGCATTCAATATAATATGCTCTAGGTAGTTTCTCCCATAGCCTAAAAAGCACATGAAGGAAACAAAGGAGAAAATGGGTAGAAGAAGCAAAGTCGAATAAGCATAGTTCGTAGAAAACCACATTAACATTGATGGTATTTCAGGCTCTTTTTCAGAATCATAAGTGAAAAAACCTGAAATCAGATCATCTAATAAAGTCGCCTCTTCAGCTATACGAGAAATCAGAAAATAGGCCGTTGAAAGTACAAGTGCGTATGCTATTGGCTTAAAGTAATATTTCCTTTTCCCATCCAAGAACTCTTTGATGCTCTTTCCAGGGCGCAAAAACAAGTTTATAAAGGTATAAAAAAAGCCTTTATTTATCATAAAAACACTTTCTGAGACTTGGTTCAAAAAGTTAGAAAGGTTGATCTTACCAATTTTTGAGTCTTGTCCACAATTGCTACAGAAATTTCCTGAAACTGTTTCTCCACAATTTTTACAATCCATTTTACTCATTATTAAACACAACGCCTAAATATAGTGCTGTGGCTTTCCTTTTTTTAATTGTGATAAAAGTAGTTTATCGCCCGATTCATTCAAAGTATCAGACTAGTACCTTTATAGTTGGCATAATATTTTAATGAAAAGACCTATGTGACATAGACCTTGTAAAAATCTTCAGAAGAATGCCATAAAGTTATCAAGCTTGATTTATCTTGATTTCCTATCCTAATCAAACAATCAATTAATGTCTGATTCACATAAGAACGATAACTCATTCAATCCATCAAAGTTGATGTATATCTTGGTGTCAATGGTGGCTTTAGTGGCTATTCTAAAGTATGCCGAAGAGTACCTAATCACCTTCATTTTTGCATTAATCGTGTGGTTCATCATCCATGAATTGCGTGAAAATTTGCAAATGATTCCATTTGTAAAAAAACATGCACCGATATGGTTACAAAGTATGATTGCATTTTTTGTGATTAACGGAGTTATATTTTTTGTTTTTGAGCTTTTGGTTGTGAGCATCGACGACTTAATGCTTAGTTTGGATGTCTATGAGAAAAATTTTGAACAAGTACTGAATGATGTTAGCACAAAGCTTGATCTAGATTTAGTAACATCATTATATGCATATACAGAGGGTTTTGATTTGTCCAATTTTGCTCAAAGTAATTTTGACATTGTGTTTGTGGTTTTAGGTGATGCTTTGTTAATCCCTATCTATGTCCTTTTCCTTTTAATAGAAGAGAGTATTTTTCATTATAAAGTAGAAGCGCTTTATCCTTCAAAGAAAAAGCAAAAACGTACTACAAAGCTTTTCCATAAGATGGATAAAAACATAAGTGGATATTTTTTACTCAAAACGTATGTTAGTCTGTTGACTGGAGTTTTTAGCTTCTTTATTTTTTTACTTTTTGGTTTAGATGGCGCCATGCTTTGGGCCATATTAATTTTTGTACTCAACTATATCCCAACTATAGGTTCTTTAATTGCTACATTATTTCCTGCGCTTTTTGCCATTATGCAATTTGGCGAGCTTATGCCTTTTGTTTACATCTTAGTGACCGTTGGTATTATACAACTTATAGTAGGTAATGTATTGGAGCCAAAAATAATGGGTAAATCTTTGAACATAAGCCCTCTCGTGGTTGTACTGTCATTGACCATATGGGGAGCAATATGGGGTATTATTGGAGCTATTTTAAGTGTTCCTATCACGGTCATGATCATCATTGTATTTGAAGAGATTCCAAGTCTGAGACCTATTGCTATCATGCTTACAGAAAAGGGAGAGCTCAACTATCTGGAAGATGATGATGAGGATCCACCAATAGAATAAGTTAATTAGAATTCTTATCCCTAGTCTGTGTGTCACCGAACTTGAGAAAGAGCCGATTTTTGAGGACACAAACCATGGCACTGGTTAGTATTATAGCCTTACTTACGAGCCTAATTCGTATGTTAGAGGCGTCAGATTTGAGCTGGCGCAGCGGCTATGTAATATAACGACTAATTAGAACACAATACAAATAGGTTCCTTAAATGAAATCCCTCTCAAAAGCTCAATAAACTATTTTGTTATATAATGGCCTGCGTTATGTTAATAGAGCTTTGGGATTGGGGAGGGATTAATAGTTTAGCACAAAGGCCTTTCGTCCTTAGAACCAGTCACATCATTTCTTAGCAGATACGAGGGGGACGCCTAGTTCACCGCGCCGCTTAGGCTCTTTTGATATTTTGGGTAGGAGGGAAGGAAGTGACTCGTCCTAAAATAAGTCTACAGGTTTAACCTCTTCATAGGAACAGGTAATTGGTATTTGATTTGGTGACATTTATATGTTCAGGTGATAAGTCGGTCAAAAATGGCCGGCTTTTAAATTACGTGATTCACGTAAAAAAGTATTTTGAAGCAGTGGTAGCTTTAGCACACGAAATTTCATCAAAACTAGTTGTATGCGAACAGTCCAAAGTATTCTAGAAAAACACCCTGATGAAAAGGACAAGATTCCATTAGGGTATGCGAGACAAGAATTGATTTTAGATACCGAAGGGAATCCTATTGATTGGAAGTATCTAGAAGTCAATCAAGCATTTGAAAACCATACTGGGATTCCTGTAGAAGGCCTTGTGGGTAAGCTAAACTCGGAGGTCATGACAGAACCAGAACTTTATAAGGACTGGCTTGATATATTTTATAAATCCGCATACAATAATCAAGACCAACAAATTGTAAGCTGGTCTCAACCACTTCAAAAGTGGTTTGAAGTAAGCATCTACTCGTCGGAGAATGGCCATTTCACAACCTTATTTAGGGACGTAACAAAGTATGAAGAAGAAAAGCGTATGTATGCCGATGTGCTCTCTAGCATTTCTGACGCTGTTTTTATTACAGATACTGAAGGAAACTTCAAGTTCGTTTGCCCCAACGTAAGTTTTATTTTTGGATTTAATTCGGAAGAAGTAGAAGAGCTGAAAAATATAGAATACCTGATTGGGTCTGACTATAAAAGGAAATTAGTAAATCAGGACCATGCTGGGAAACTCGTAGAAAACCTGGAACAAGCGATCGTAGATAAATCAGGAAAAATCCATCACCTTTTAATAGACATTAAATCTACTGAATTGTTTGGGGGAGGATATCTTTTTACTTGCAGAGACATTAGTGAAAGGGTGCGGGAAACAGAAACTGCAAAATTAGAAAGGAATAAGCTTAAGGCGATCATAAATACGATTCCAGACTTGGTGTGGATAAAGGATCCTGAGGGTACATACATATTATGTAATCATGAGTTTGAAGTATTCTATGGAGCAACAGAAGCTGAAATAATAGGTAAAAAGGATACTGACTTTGTGTCCAAAGAATTGGCCGACTTCTTCCGAAAACATGATTTAAAAGCAATGAATGCTAATAAGCCTTTAAAAAATGAAGAAACCTTGCCATACCTAGATGGCTCCAAGACGATAGAAGCAGAAACAACAAAAACACCATTCTATTCCGCTGAAGGTGAGTTACTTGGTGTGTTAGGTGTAGCCAGAGACATTACTGAAAGAAAAGAGTCAGAGACCAGGTTAAGGGAGTTTGTCAATGGGACCTCTGACGCCATTTACTCGATTAATGAAAAAGGTGTTATTGAAAATGTAAACGAAGCAGCATCACAACAGACGGGGTATAAGCGCGCTGAACTTATTGGTCAGCCTATCTGGCATTTGAGTAACTCCATTTCGGATTACGAAGACTTCAGTAGACGCTTTGTGGATCTCGAAACCAATAAGTCCTACTTTTTCGATTCAGAACATACGAGAAAAGATGGCACGATCATACCAGTGGAAATAGGCCTTCGTGTCTTTGCGATCAAAGGCATCAATCATTTTTATGCCACTGTACGAGACATTTCCAAACGTAAGAGTGATGAAAAACGCTTTGGGGAAGTGATTCGTCAAGCTCCCTATGGAATTGCTCTTGTATCTGATGATGGAATTCCATTTTTGGTAAATGAGGCGCTTTGCGATATGCTCGGATATAGCGCTGATGAACTTACAAAAATGCATTTTAAGGAATTTACCCATCCCGATGATTTTGAGGTAGACTTACAACAATATACAGATCTCGTTCAAGGTCAAGTCGATTCATTCTCTATCGAGAAAAGGTATCTTGCCAAGAATGGAGAAACAGTTCCTGCTTCTCTGAAAATAACCGCTATTAATGCTCCATTTGAAGAAAAGGGGAAGGTAAACCTGGCGATGGTTGAAAATCTCACAGATAAGAAGAAGAATGAAAAGCAGCTGGAGAAATACCATAGATTTTTCAAGATTGCGCAAGATAATTTTTGCATTGCTAATCAGGAAGGTGAATTTTTGGAACTGAACCCGCAGTTTCCGAAAACACTTGGGTATTCCTATGAAGAGTTAAAAAAACAAATTTTTTTAGATCTGGTGCACCCTGACGATTTGCAGTCTACACTTGATGAAATGAAAAAGCTGAATAGCGGCGAAAAGACTATTAAATTCAGAAATCGGTACAGGACTAAATCTGGTGATTATCGCTATTTTGATTGGAGCTCAACACCCCATGACGGATTATACTATGGGGTCGCCAGAGACGTGACCGAAGAAGTGAAGGTGAAAATTGATCTCCAAGACAAAAAAGATCTGCTTGACAAAGCTCAACATACGGCCAAATTAGGATATTGGACCTTAGACATATCAAATGACATACTCTACTGGTCAGATGAGATTTTTCGAATATTCGGAGAAGAACCACAATCATTCAAAGGTAATGTGGATGCTTTTTACGATTTTATTCATCCAGAAGAACGCGAGCATGTACGAGCCTATTTCAATGAATGTGTCGAAAAGCAATTGCCCTATCAAATAGTTCATAGGATTATCACTAAAGAAGGTGAAATAAAATATGTGGAGGAAAAAGCTGAAATCACCTATGATTCCAATGAAAAGTTAATCTCCGCTCTTGGAACTGTTCAGGATATCACCCAAAGACATCTGGTTGAAACGGAGCTGAAATTAAGAGATCAAAACCTTGAGAAGTTTTTTGAGAACGTGAATGTGGGAATTGCCAAAAATGCCATGGATGGCTCTTTTATAGAAATTAATCCTGAGTTTGAAAGGTTCACGGGCTACACCGTTGAGGAGCTAAACAATATGTCCTACTGGGATCTAACACCAGATAAATATCAGGAGCAAGAAGAAATCCAACTTAAGTCCTTAGAAGAAAAAGGCAGGTATGGTCCTTATCAAAAAGAATATAGAATAAAGAAAGGAGATTTGATCCCAGTCTTACTTAATGGTGTTAAGATAGTAGATGCCAATGGAAATGAATTTATTTGGTCAGTTGTTCAGGATATTAGCGAGAATGAAAACGATAAGAAACGCTTAGTTCAAGATGTTGAAAAATTTAAACTCTTACTAGAAACAGGAAAGTTGATCGCTTTTGAAGTAGATCTAAAAACTCAAGAAGTAACCACTATAAGAGATAGGATTAAAATTGACAGCACTGCATTCCCAATAGAAGAAATTCGAAATTTAGCCGACTTTTTTAAAGCGATAAAGAAAGAGCAAAGAGGGTCTTGTCAGTATAAATTGGATGAACTTTTAAAAGGGAAAATCGAACGCTTTTCATGTGATTTTCAGATTAAACAAGGAACCCGTTTCTTCTGGCACCAGGGAACACTGACAGTATTGGGTGTCGACGCGAGTGGAGATCCGAATAAAGTATTCATCACCTTGCGAAATATAGAAGAAGAAAAAAATGATGAAAAACGACGATTAATAAGTCAAGAAAAGGAACGTTTGAGAATATCACGTGATATTCATGATAGCATCGGGCAATTGCTGGTAGGTACCAGGTTGACACTTAAGACAAAGAAAAATGACTTGAGCAATTTGGAGGATATTGATGAAATGTTGGATTTGATGATCAAGGAAAGCCGGTTGATTATCAACAATTTTGGAATAAGTCTTCAGGATAGTAAAAATTTACGAGATGCATTTGACCGGCTACAGCAAAGAATGAAAAGGGTCTACTCAGGGGATATAAGCCTTAATTGGACAGGTAGGAAAAGTGTTGATGATTTAAAAACTGCTACGCACATATTTAGAATCTATCAGGAAGCACTGTCAAACGCAATCAAATATTCAAACTCTCCCAAAATTGATATCAATATTCAAAACCAAAATATCTTTAAAATGGAAGTGACTGACTTAGGAGTTGGTTTTGATTTCCAAAAAATATCAGAAGGATTTGGAATGGAAAACATGAAAGAAAGAGCCCGGGAAATGGGAGCTAAGATCACACTGAAATCTAGCTTAGGAGAGGGGACTACAGTTTTTCTTACATTCGATGATTAGTAGAATAAATCGTCAAATAATTTCTCCCTGATTGCAAACTTCACAAGACCGGCCATATTTTTTGCGCCCGTCTTCTCCATGATATGATGCTTGTGTGTTTCTACCGTTCGAAGGCTTATAAATAATTCGTCAGCTACTTCTTGGTTTGATTTCTCTTTGAAGATCAACTCCAATATTTCAAGCTCTCTCTTTGTAAGGTTGGCATCTTTATGAGCTTTTCTTCCGTCAATCAGGCTTGTCATGATTGTCTCAGTGACCGCATTGGAGTAAAAGGTTTCTCCATTTTGGACTTTCTCTATTGCTTTCAAAAGGTCCTCCGTATCCCCTTCTTTCAAGACGTAAGCCATGGCACCTGCTTTTAGCATCTTTTTGATACTTACCGAGTCATCCATCATGGATAGAGCAATGATTTTTACATTCTTGTCAATTTTTCTAATTTCTTTGACCATCTCTATCCCATCTTTTCTGGGCATATTAATGTCAGCAATGACCAGGTCAAAAGAGCCCTCGGATTTAAATAAGTTGATGCCCTCTATGCCGTTGTTTGCCTGAGTGACAATAGCAGACAATTTTCCCTCAAGGAAAGAGCTTAGAACGCTCCTTATGATTTTGTGATCATCGGCCAATAATATTTTCATTTACTCTCCATTTAGTGGCATTCTATGGTTTTAGGCTTCATCATAGCTCAAAACTACACTTAAAACTAAATACTGAGGTATTTTGATGAAATCGGTGTATTCACCCATCATTTGATAAGTGATATACTTAGGAATTATACCTTCTTTTTCTCCAAGTTTTCATTAATCAATATTCAACATGTTTTACTGACATTTCTACTAGAAATACTGAATTCTCGATATGCCAGTTTCCCTCTGAAAATCATTCCATTTTAGGTTGACTTTTGAAACATAATTCAAACATAAATATCTAAGAAAATGAGAAAGTTACCATTGATTATCGTATCCACACTAGTACTGAATTTTGCTATGGGACAAAGCGTAGTTACCACTTCGTATCTGGAACTGACAAGCATTAGCCCAAAGGCTGGAATCTCCGTTGGAGTAAAGAACTACTATGGCATTGAGTACGGAGGTTTTTACCAGGAGTCAAAAACCATTGAGTCAAAATTCATGTCAGAGCAACAGCGTTCTGAGCTACCAAGAATTTATGAAAAGGTTTTTTGGGGTGCCTATGTTGGATTCCCTGTTGTGAGAAGACAAGCAGGAGAAGTTCAACTTAATATAAGGACTGGGGTTGTGAATTCAGAATGGTTTGTTATCACACCATCTCTCCGCGGCGTTTATAATGTTTCGCGTGGTATCAAAGTTGGGGGCGGACTTGGAGTTCGTGCATTCAGACCGACCTTCCAAACAAGCATTTCTTTAAGCATATAATTGAGCAAGATGAAGAAGTTAGTCGTCATCATCTTGTTTAGCCTGGTTCTGCTTTCCGTGAGAGCTCAAAACATATCTTTTGAGTCTTTCATCCAGGATTCTAGGATTGGATTACAAACTGGCTATGGGGTTTACTACCTGAATAAAAATGGATGGGGAGTTGGTACTGTTTTTCAGTCTTCAATCTGGAAACCTACTGAATCAACCGGTACAAATTACTCCTTCATTGGCCTTGAAGCTAGAGTACCTATTCAAAATTGCAGCAGGCTTAAGCTCTACTTTGCGCCAAAAATCGGCCTTGTCAACAAAGACTTTCTGGTGTTCTTACCAGAACTACAGACCGAGTATTTAATCACAAATTCGTTCGGAATGGGCGTTGGTGCCGGTGTCCGTATGCGTGAGGCTGCAGTCTCGTTCAAAGTATTTTTCCAACCATTTAAAAAATTAGGATCATGAGAAGAGCATTAATTAAAATAAGTCAGGTCCCTTCTTGGGCAGCATTTAATACGATCTACTCTGGGAAGAAGATCAATAGCAATTCGAGCCGCTTTTTAACGAAAGTGTTACTTGTAATAATCAACCTTGTCCTTATTGGGCTGGATTTAATGGAGTTGGTTGATCTCTTTTTTTAACATTTAAGACCAAACAAAATGAACGATAACAACCGCATAAAAGCATTGATCTTGAAAGTGATCGATACACTACTAAAACTTCTTACTATTGGAACCATAATATTTATAGTGTCATGTGAAGAAAGTTTAGGAGATGAATATGAGTCCTTTTTGATTCCAAAGGGTCAGCATAAAGTAGCCATTCCAAAAATGCAAGCACTACAATCACGAACATTAGCCTTCAAAGCCTTATTTGATAATTCAGCTATCTATGAAACGAATATGGTAGAAAATCAGCATGACATAAATAAGCTTATGGGATTTGCAGATTGCAATGCTCACCACCATGACAACAGCGCTCGTTTTGGTTGGAGGTGGTTAGATGGGAAACTTCAAATTCATGCATATGTATACAATAATGGAATCAGAACTAGCTCATACATAGGAGATGTAAGTCTAAACAAGTCATACATTTACGATTTATCTTTCAATGACGAATTCTATATCTTCAGTTTGGAGGGGAGCGAACCCATCTATATGACCAGAACGAAGAGCTGTAATAGAGGGATTTATTACATGTTGTTTCCTTATTTTGGAGGCGATGAGACTGCACCGCATGATATTTTTATTAGTATAGAACAAACTTCATTTTGAGGTAGCCACCATGTATCGGCCAAAACCTTACCCAATAAGAAACCGAGGAATTGGACAATTTGAACCTTATTCATTACCGAAGTTGAAAACGAACTGAACAATTGCGTCTAATTATATAACATCAACCCAATCGAATCGTCAATTGAAAAATCAAACTACAGATGCACTACACGAACAAACTC
>JBGCFL010000182.1:0-10278 GCA_045106975.1 Ekhidna sp.
TGGAGATGAAGAGGGAGACCTGAACGCTTCTATCACTGTAAGCACAAGTGCAGCAGGAGTGGAAGGGTTGGCAGATGCGGGTTCTTACCCCATCTCAGTTGTAGTCATAGCGAGTAAAAATGGAGGTAACTATAATTTCAGTTCAGTTGATGCTATTTTGACGATCAATAAAATAGATCAAATAGTAACTATTACAGATATTGAAAATAAAGAGCCAACTGATGCTGCGTTTGATGTAGTAGCAACAGTAGATTCAGGTTTGGATTTAACATATGAAGTATCTGGTCCAGCTACTATTTCAGGAACGACTATTAATCTAGATGGTACTGAGGGAACAGTTACTGTGACGGTATCACAAGCTGGAGATATCAATCGAAATGCAGCATCAGCTTCTACCTCTTTTGAAGTAGCAAGAGTATTGGCTGTTGGAGATGATTTATCAGAAGCTATTAAGATCTATCCAAATCCAGTGACAGAATACATAATGATTGATACCAATGAATTAGTAGACCTTAGATTCTACGGATTGAATGGTCAATTGATCAAAGAGATAAGTGGAGTAAATGGAAAAGTGAATGTTTCTGACTTGAATCAGGGCACGTATTTGATGGAAATATCCAATGCAGAGGAAAAGGTGACACTTCGAATAAACAAAAAGTACTAAGGCAGCTTAGCTATACAACTAGCTATGCGGAAAGCGACTCCAATGGGGTCGCTTTTTTTGTTTAGGATCATTTTAGTAAAAAATCGATATAATACATATTCAAAGATCAAACATAATAGCTCATTGTGGCTCAACTCATTGTGGCTCAACTCATTTGAGCTACTGTTATAATTTGAGCAAAAAAAAGAAGCACTTTTAAAGTTCAGTTGATGTTAGCTTTATGAGCTATTTAAGTTATTTACTTTGGAACCTTTTCTTATTCCCTTTTCATAGAAGCTACTATCTTTCCATACTATATGAAAATCTTTATGAATGTAAAGTACGGGCGTTTTTTAGGAATAATTTTGTTATTGATCATTGCACAACTATCGTTTTCGCAATCGCCCTACTTTAGGCACATAACTGCAAAAGATGGCCTTCCAAATTCAACCATATACAGTATCACACAGGATAACTTAGGTTTTGTTTGGATGGGTACTGAAAATGGTCTTTGCCGCTTTGATGGAGTTAACTTCGAGAGGTATGAAACTCCAAGCGATCGCAGCATTTCAGCAGATGACCTCATATTTGACGGAGACAATAGAATCTATTTTAAGAATTTTAGCAATCAACTGTTTTATTATGAAAATGATACGGTTATAGAGATTCCCATACCAGAACAGTACGGTCAGCTTTACAACCTTCATACGGTGGCAAAAGATCAGCTCATCATAAGCTTGGATGCCACCCTTATTTACAATATTAACACGAAAGAGTGGGAAGCACTACCTATCGATGGGAAGCTAGCACAGTCGGTAGACACCTTAAATCAGAAAATCTACATTAGCAAAAATGACTCAGTAGCGGTTTATGATCTTGAACAAAAGAAATACCTGAAAAATCTATATGTAAACCTGGCCGTACATGCCATCAATTCGAAAGCTGGGAATACCATCGTCTTAAGTTTGGTCGATCAAAAAGCTTTCCTCGTAGCACCCGAAGGAAACCAAGCTGTTTTTCCATCATTATTTAACCTCATGAAAGGAAGAATCATCAATTGGTACCGAGATAGAGAAGGGAAATATTGGATCATTACGACGAATGGACTTTTGTGCTATGAAGACTTAGAGACTCCTTTCTTAAATGGTCTAAACTATTTACAAAACAATTTCATCTCCGATTTCCTGCATGATCAAGAAGGGAATTACTGGTTTTCCACTATCGGAAATGGTGTTTTTGTCATGTACCAAAATGAAGCACTGGTCTTTAATCATGGCAATTCTGAATTGCAGTATGATCAGATAAAACGAATAGAAGTAATAAATGACGATCAACTACTGCTCGCTACTAATGGAGAAAAAGCATATAAAATGTCTGGTAGTGGTAAAATCATCGATGCTTATAATACTCCAATGGGAGATATAGAATGTATCTATTTGGATAAAAAAAAGGAGAAGATTTATTTCGAATCTTACCAGTATAATGCGAATAAACAGAATGAGTGGATTCGATTTTTTGCAGGAAATACGCCAAAAAACATTGTCGAAATTAATGACGACATTCTATGTATTGCATCAGGAGATGGGGCCTATCTGATCAAAAAACCTCAAAACAAAAATCCCCCTTGGCCAAAAGGTTTTGACGCTACTTCAGGAAATAAATTTACTACTTTTGATTTATACCCAAACGCAATAGCTCTTCGTAATGTACGAAGTAGGGACGTCCACTATGATCCGATAGATAGCACTATCTGGATAGGGTTCATAGACGGTTTATTTGCATACAAGCATGGTGTTTCAAGGAAACTTAATTTCCCGGACGGAGAAATAATCACCGCTCTAAATTTTAGCGGTGCATCTGATGGTTCTTTTTGGGTAGGCACAGTAAACAGTGGGTTGGTAAACATAAAAGAAAGTAAAATCAATATGCGCCTGACCATCAAGAATGGTCTTTTAAGTAATTACATCAACGTTGTAAAAGTAGATGGCGATTTCTTGTATTTGGCCACAGATAAGGGCTTGCAGAGATACCATTTACCTACTGGTACAAGCAAATCATTCAATGAACAAGATGGACTTCCTACCAATGATATCACTGACCTTGGAATTACGAATAATCTAATATGGATCGCAACACTGAATGGTCTTGTATCATTGCCAAAAGAGTTTGAAGGTCAGAATAATTTTCCGCCAAAAGTACAACTTACTAAAGTCTATATAAACGGGGAAAGAGTAACAAGAAAGAACAAAGTATTAAGCCACGATGAAAATGACTTGACATTTGCTTTCACTGGAATTGCTCATAGAAGCGAAGGAAAATTTACATACAAGTATCGTCTCATTGGACTAGAAGAGGACTGGACCTCAGCCACTAGTGGCGCCTCTGAGGCTCGTTTTTTCGCTTTGCCCTCCGGCACGTATGAATTTCAAGTGAAAACCATTAATGAAGACGGTGTAGAAAGTGATACCGTCAAAACTCCATTCGAAATAGCAAAACCATACTGGCAAACGTGGTGGTTCGTAGCTATGCTGGTTGCTCTTTTAGTATTGATTGTTAGTACTGTTTTTGTAATTAGAATCAATCAAATTAAACGCAAAAACAAATTAGAACAAGACATACAAATGGCTCATTTAAATGCACTCAAACTGCAAATGAATCCTCATTTTCTGTTCAATTCTATGACAGCTATTCAAGATTATATCCTTCATGAAAACCCGCAAAGAGCGAGTCATTATGTGGGCATATTTAGTACATTGATGCGCGAAATTCTAGAAAACTCTAGAAAGGAATTTGTAACGATCAGAGCCGAAATAAATATGCTGAAAAAGTATATCGAACTACAGCAGGTACGTTTTGAAGAGCAAATCAATTACTGTATTGACATTGATGAAGAGCTGGACATTGATTACGAAGGTATCCCGCCTATGTTTGCGCAACCTTTTATAGAAAATGCTATTGAGCATGGCTTGTTTAAGAAAGCAGAAAATCAAATTACGATCGCCTTCAAAAAGTTAACTGATGATTTAGTTTCATTGGAAATAAGCGACAATGGAATTGGAATAAAGAAAGAATCTCAGCAAAAAGAACATCACTCATTGGCAACAACAATAGTAAAAGAAAGACTAGCCATTCTTCAGCAAGTAACCGATGAACAAATAGCTATTCAAATCCAAAACATAGAAAGTAAAGAAACAGGCAAAATATTAGGGCTTAAAGTAGCTCTATCTTTACCATTAGAGATTATTTTAGAATAATGAACATCTTTCTTTTAGACAATGAAAAAAGCGCCAGAGAAACGGTAAAATCTTACCTGAAAAAGTTTGACTTTGGTGAACCGATTCAGATTCATGAAGCAACAAATATTGAAGAAGGATTAACTTATTTCAGTCAACAGCAATCTGATATTGCTATTCTGGATATCAACTTGGATGAAGGAACAAGTTTCGATATGTTAAGTCGACTAGATCAAATTCCCTCTAAAATTGTCTTTATCTCCGCCTATGATCAATACGCAATCAAGGCTTTCAAATTCAATGCATTGGATTACATCTTGAAGCCCATTAACCCATTGGAATTCAATGCTGCTTTAGAAAAATCGCTTTCTACTCCTGCTGTCTTACCAGCTCAGCTAGATGGATTCAAAACAACCATTACTCAAAAGAACTTTGACAAAGTCATTTTACGTGACAGTCAGTCCATTCATTTTGTGTCAGTTGATGACATCATTCAGTGTAAATCTGAAAATAATTATACCATTTTTTCTACGAAGGAAGGCGCCATTACCATTAGCAAAACATTGGGTGAATATGAGATGATGCTTAGAGAAAAGGGTTTTTTCCGATCGCACCGATCCCATTTGATTAACCTCAACCAAATAAAGCGTTTTGACAAAAAAGAAGGTGGCCAAATACAGATGACAAATGGAGAAAATGTACCGCTTGCCAGAAACAAACGCGACATCTTCATGAAAATCATCGAAAGAATGTGATTTCTTCCCTCAAGAAAAAGCTCCAGTGAGCTAGGAAATCCCACCATTCACTCATCTCCAATAAAGAAGGCTACTAAAACGTATTCATTTGCGGCAAAATAAAATTTGCCTTATGAGAAACATATTCTTCCTAATTACGGTCCTTGCAGCTTTCCTGGCTAATGGACAAACGCCTGTTGCAGAATTTTTATTTAGTAACTCTACTGTTAACACATCTGGTAGTACTGATGCTGTTTTGGTAGGAACACCTGCATTTACTGTAGATAGAGCTGCTGTCAGCAGTTCTGCTGTAGCAATCTCTGAAAATAATTTTGTGCGAGTCAATGATCCTCTCATTGATATCAGAAGCGAGTTTACCATCAGTTTCTGGCTAAGACCCACCTCTCTAGTACCTGGGGGACCTGTGCAGTATCTGCTAAGTAGCAAAAAGGATAACAATGGTGCTGATAAAGAAGGCATGGCATTCTTTATCAATACATTAGGTGAAATAAATGTCAACTACTATACTTTCATTACCAATAATACCAATTCTACTATAACAATGGCATTCAAATCATCAATAGGCTTGGAGCTAAATGAATGGCAAATGGTAACGCTAACATATGGACAAGGGGTGATTAGGTTATACCAAAACGGCCAACAAGTTGCTACGTATAACCCTCTTTCTCAATATATTAAAAACGGGGTTCGTTGGAATTTTGGAGCGTTCGGAACTGGATCAGATGAATTCTCTGGAGATCTTGATGACTTGCTATTCTATAGTAGTGAATTGACGACCCAACAAATAGATGCTTTGTATGGTAATTATGCCATAAGTGATATTAACTTATCAAATACTGCAATCGATGAAAATGCTCCAGCCGGAACGGTAATAGGACAGCTCAGCAGCGTGGATCCTAATTCAACTGATGTTCATTCCTATAGTATTTCAGGCACTGACGCAGCGAGTTTTGCTATTAACAATTCCGAACTTGTTTCAAATGAGGTTTTTGATTTTGACACTAAATCATCCTATTCAATAGTAATTACTTCGAATGATGGAAATGGAAATACTTTCGATAAAAACTTCACAATTACGGTGAATGATTTAGGAGACAATAATGATCCAACAGGCATTTTTCTTTCCGCTAATACGCTGCAAGAAAACCAATTAATTGGAACGACCGTTGGCACTATGTCTACTACAGACGTAGATGGCAGTGATACTTTCACCTACTTACTTTCTGGAGCAGATGCAGCTTCTTTTACAATTGATGGGACAGACCTAAATTCAACAGAAGTTTTTGATTTTGAGATGAAGAATGATTATTCTGTTTCTATTACGACTACCGATAATAATCAAGGAAGCTTTACTGACAATTTCACAATTTCAATAACTAATGTAAATGAAGAAGTAACGCTAGTGAATGCCTTAAGCAATCTAGATGTCCAGTCAAACTTCGTAGAAACCATCGATGTATCTACTGTTTTTAGTGATGTAGATGGAGACGATCTGACCTATACTGCAGCTTCATCAAATACAAACGCAGTTGGAGTTAGTGTAGAAAATACTGCAAATACAATCACCGTATTTGATAATGATATCACCAATCAAGGTAATGTAACCATCACCTTAACTGCCGATGATGGTTATGGAGAAACCAACACTAACCAATTTGAGGTCAACCTCTTTGACCCAGGTAATCCTCCAACTGATATAAGCTTAGATAACACTAGTGTTTTTGAGAATGAAGCCATAGGCACGGTTGTCGGCCAGCTATCAACTACAGATGTAGATGTCAGCGATACTCACACCTATTCGCTTAGCGGTACCGATGCAGCATCATTCCAAATAAATGGATCTGCTTTAGAAACTGCAGCGGTATTTGATTTTGAAACTAAGAATAGCTACGATATTACGATCACCACAGACGATGGGAATACGAATACATTTGACAAGAACTTCACCATTTTGATTGATGATATCCAGCTTGAGGGACTCTTATCTAAATACCTATTTGACAATTCCCTCACGGATAGCTTGGGTATTAATGATGCTGTAGCGGTAGGATCTCCGACCTATGCAGATGATAGAAATGGAAATGCTTCATCAGCTCTAGAAATAAGTATAGGGAACTTTGCAAGATCTAGTAGTCAGATCATAGACCTAAATAGTGACTACAGTATCAACACATTCGTTCGTTTAGATCAAGCGATTGGTTCAGAGGGAAAGTTCATCCTAAGCAGTAGATATGATAACTCTAATGTGCCCCAAGGCGGTCTTATCTTAGCAATTAATACAAATAGGAAGCTACAGCTTACCTATTTCTCAGCAAGTGGTAATTCACAAGCCGAATTGCTTTCGATGACTGACACAGAGGACTTTCCTGTAGGTGTCTGGCAGATGATCACCGTTACCAAAAGTGGCTCAGACGTGACTCTCTACCGAAATGGAGAGCAAATAAGCACACAAAATTATACAAGTGCTTTTGATAATGGCGTTCGCTGGAACATCGGTGCAGTTGACGGAGGAACAGGCAACAGACATTGGCCTGGTGGCATAGATGATCTTTCTTTTTATGAAAAAGGCTTATCTCAGCAAGAAATAGATAATCTCAAAGACGAAGTAATCCTAAGCCCTACCGATCTAACGCTTAGTAATGCATCCATCGGATCTGGGCTTCCTGCTAATTCTCTAGTTGGTTTTCTTTCTTCAGACGATCCAGAACCTGATGATACATTCACTTACTCAATTTCTGGAACCGATGCGGCTAGCTTCACGATTGATGGAGATCGATTGCTATCAGCTGAAGTATTTGATAACACTCAAAAGAACACCTATGACATCACGCTTACCACTACCGATGCACAAGAACTTAGCTTTGATAAGGATTTTACCATTAATGTAGAAAGCGTTGATTATGCGGCAGGTCTCAGGGGGCTTTACACTTTTAATAACGGAAGTCTTACCAATGTTAGTCAAGAACAGTTTGCTGCACCAGATGCAGTCGCAGTAGGTTCTCCGTCTGCCACATCGGACAGGAGATCAGAAGCAAACCGAGCCTTGCAAATAAGCCCGGATAATTTTGCCAGAATTAATTCCAATGTCGTTGGTGATGGTGTATTTATGATCAATGGCTGGTTTAAATTGGATAGCGATATTACCAGTGACAGTCAGATCATCTTGGATAGTAGGCAAAATGCACAAGGCCAGGAAGAAGGTGGATTCACTATTTCACTAGATGCTGAGGAGAAAATCAATGTGAATTTCTTCATTTATCCAAGTGCTAATTTTTTCCAAAATGTGCTCTCCATGACATCCGAGCAAAGCATCAATGTGGAGGAATGGAATATGTTCACTATAACTCGAACGACTACCAACTCCAACAGAAGAATTGCCCTTTACCTAAATGGTAAAGTCATCATGTCAGGAGATTTAGAGCAGGTACAAAGCATCCCGCCTTACGATCCTGGTACTATTTTTACTATAGGCGCACAGGGAAGTAGCAACCGAGAACTAAATGGTGCAATTGACGACTTAGCCTTTTACACTCAATGGAATCAAACTAAAATTAACGCTCTGTTCACCCGACCTGAGTTAAATGCAGCTCCATCTGATATTGCCTTGAGTGCGACCGCCATTGATGAAAATAATGATCCTGACGAAATCATAGGAACATTGAGTACTACGGATATAGATGAATCAGATACTCATACCTATACACTTTCAGGTGATGATGCTACTTCATTTTCAATCACTGAAAGCAACCTAATAGCATCAGAATCTTTTGATTTTGAAACAAAAGCCAGCTACCAAATTACGATTACCTCTGATGACGGTAACAATGGCACCTTCTCTAAGGACTTTGTGATAAGTGTGAATGATATCGCAGAGAATGTAGCTCCGAATGATATCACCTTGAGCAAATCAAGCATAGACGAAGAACTTGAGATTGGAACTGTTATAGGTGGTTTGGAAACAGCGGATGAAAATGAAAATGACACCCACTCCTACACCCTAGAAGGTACTGATGCGGCATCATTTACAATAGCTGATCAAAACCTTATGTCGGCAGAAGTCTTCGATTTTGAAACTAAATCTAGTTATGTCATCGAGATAACTTCAACGGATCAAGGTGGGCTATCATTTTCAAAATCAATTACTATTTCCATCTTGGATATTGCATCTGATAAGGGAGAACAAACTGTGACTTTCACAGGAGTTGCTGATAAAACTTTCGGAGACGATGATTTTGATATCTCTGCTACCGTAGATAGCGAACTGCCAGTGACCTATACTGTTGTCAGTGGTGGGTTGTCAATTGAAACAACGGAAGCAAACAAGGCTACCTTCTCCATTACAGGAGCTGGTGCGGCAATCATTGAAGTTTCCAACGACGGAGATGATAACTATGCTCCATTAAAAGAAACTATATCCATCAATATTGCGAAGGGTGATCAGAAAATTTCAATAGAGGCAGTAACTGCAAAGACGAAGACAGCAGCCCCATTTGATATATTGGCAAGTGTAGATACTGAGCTTTCTCTTGATTATTCCATAAGCAGTGGGCCGGCGACTATTTCTGGAAATACTGTGAACCTATCTGGTGAAATAGGAACAGTTACTGTGGAGGTTTCACAGGCAGGTACGGACAACTATAATGAGGCTTCTCAAACCGTAAGTTTTGAGGTGGTTGATAAAGAAATTCAAACAGTGACCTTCATAGGAGTAGAGGATAAAACGTTTGGAGACACTGATTTCACTATAACAGCTAGTATGGATAGTGGTCTGCCGGTCACTTTTGCAGTTGTCAGCGGAAATATTGCTGTTGTAGAGACTGAAGGAGGTGAAAGTAACCTTGCCACATTCACTATAACAGGAGCTGGAACGGCAGTCATCAGAGTAACTAATGATGGAGACGATACCTATGCTCCATTACAAGAAGACATAACTATTGAGGTTGCCAAAGCGAATCAGACATTATCGATTGAAGAAGTGACTACCAAGTCTGTTGCTGCACAACCAATCATCATTAATGCAAATGTGGATACGGATTTGACACTTGATTATTCAGTGTCTGGTCCTGCTAGTAATGTTGATAATGTAGTGACATTAGATGGAACTGTGGGAACTGTAACGGTAACAGTTTCTCAAGCAGGAACTGATAACTATAATGGAGCATCTAGTTCTATCAGCTTTGACGTTGTGGCTAAACAATCACAAACAATCACATTCACAGAAATTGAAGATCAAGTATACGGAGCTGAAAGTCAAACTCTTTCAGCAACATCTAGCTCAACTCTGTCTGTAAGCTTCAACTTGATTTCAGGACCAGCATCTCTTAGTGAAAATATGCTAAGCATCACAGGTTCAGGTGACATAGTAGTTGAAGCGGTGCAGGCTGGAGATGATGACTTTTTATCAGCTTCGGTTCAGCAAACGATCACTGTAGGAAAAGCAAGCTTGACCATTACAGCGGATGACCAAGCGATCAATTATGGAGATGCCATCCCAACATTGACTTATCAGTTTACTGGCTTTGTTAATGGAGAAGGAGAAACGGACTTAAACGCTTCTATTTCCATAAGCACAACAGCTAGTGGAGTAGAAGGACAACCAAGCGCTGGTTCTTATCCAATCTCGTTGACAGTTTCAGCAAGTGAAGCA
>JBGCFL010000183.1:0-28511 GCA_045106975.1 Ekhidna sp.
AAAAAGTGTTTTGATGGTTAGTTTCATTGATTTGGGAATTAAAATTTAGCGATTTGGCTCTTTCTCTGATGTTTGAGATAATAACTGCAAATCTACATCATGTCCAATCGAGCTTCTGCAAAGAATCTATTTTAAATGGTATTTCATTATTGACGATAAGAAACCACATCGTCCATCTCTAGTTATTATATTAGAGGGTAGAAAAAGAATTAATCATGGAAGACTTATTCATTACTATTGAAGGATTTGGAGCGAAAGAAAAATTGGCGTGGGTTTTTATCTGCTTAACATTTTTTTGGTTGTTAGAGGCTGTGATTCCATTGGTTCGCTTCAAGTATAATAAGTTGAAACATGTTGGCATTAATATGATCTTCTTTGCCATGATGCTCATTATTAACTTGCTGTTTGGTTTTGCTATCGTAGCAGTATATCCAATAGTAGAGAGTAACAATTTTGGGGTTTTAAACTGGATGGAGTTACCCTTTTGGGCAGAGACTTTAATCGCTATCCTCGCTTTTGATTTTATTTCACAGTACCTAGCTCACTATATGCTGCATAAGTTCAAGTGGATGTGGAAACTTCACTTGGTTCATCACAGTGACACACATGTAGATGCCACGACAGGTACACGTCAGCACCCCGGCGAATATGTGCTTCGAGAGACATTGGCTCTTTCAGCTATTATCTTATTTGGCATTCCTGTGGGGACATATTTATTCTATCGTATGATTACAGTCTTCTTTACCTACTGGACTCACTCAAATGTTGGGTTACCAGTTTGGTTGGATAAGACACTGAGCTATATTATCATCACTCCAATAGTTCACAAGTTTCACCATCACTTCGAGCGCCCTTGGACGGATACCAATTTTGGAAATGTGTTTTCCATATGGGACAGGTTGTTCGGGACATTCGTATATGGCAACCACAAGGAAATTAAATATGGTGTGGATGTAGTTGATGATGATAGGGATCAGGATGTGAAATACCAATTAGGGTTTCCTTTCAATAAAGACATAAAGACTGATTACTAGGATTTGTGAAAACTAATTCTTGACGCCTAATAAGGTTTCTCTCCAACCCAGTTTCCGGGAGGATCATAGTTGCAAACCCATATATCCATGCCGTCACAGGTTATCTTAGCACAGCCAACTTTGGTGGTCGTTTTCCAAACCATCTGAGTATAGTGGCCACACATTTCGCCACGCTTACAGCTGTTTTTGTTGTAGTTGTAAAATTCTTTTTCACTTCCCCATGCGTCTACGACATAAGCAGCATCATAATATCCGGTAGTGCCTTTGAAGAGATTCTCTCCAAATTTATTATTTGTACGGTGCTCCCAACCGCATCCATTTTTTTTGAGTTGCCTAGCCCAGTCTGCTGCCAACTCAGCCATTTCTTCTGACCATTCCAATTCTTCAGAAATTCCAACATCAGATCTCCAGTAATTGTGCCTTTCCAAAATCATCTCTACTTCTTTCGAAGTAAGCGCTGTTTGATCTTTGATGTTAGAAAAAAAGGAAAGTAATACGGTAGATAAAATGATAAAAATCTTCATGACAATACTTGTTTTTAATCATACTTGATATGAATGCATATGTTAGAACGGTATAATTTGATTTTAAGATATGCTTCAGGCAAGACGAGTGATGACATTCTTGCTTTAAATCACAAAATTCCCATCAGATTATGAAGTGCGATAAACCTAGAATATCTAATTGGCAAGGATTTTGATAATCAGATGAAGTATAACCTGCAAAGGTTGTTTGAGTTTTGGTTAGTTGGTAGCCCCGTTTCACAGTGAGCGGGGTTATTTTTTTGTCTAAAGTCAGCTTTCAGATACTTGACTAAAATTTATTTCGATAATCTGATTTTCAGTCCATTTTTCAAGGATTCTCCCGTCAAGATTTATAAATTGAAAAAAATCTAAAAATAGAGTGGAACCAGCTATCTCATCACGTAACGAATTGCTTCAATTATTCAAAGAAGTAAGGGCTCAAACACAACTCCTTTGTGAGCCTTTAGAAGTAGAGGATTACGTTGTGCAGCCAGTTGTTGATGTAAGTCCATTAAAATGGCATTTAGGACACACAACTTGGTTTTTTGAGACATTCGTGTTGATTCCAAATATGGGTGGATACCAACCATTTCACCCTTTATACCCTAAGATTTTTAATAGCTACTACATTTCTGCAGGAGATCGATGGGACAGGGCTAGTAGAGGTCAATTGACACGACCTACAGTTAAAGAAATTTTCGAATATCGAGCATTTGTGGAAGAAGCAATGACGCGATTTTTGAAGGATAATCAACCATCTGAGGAAGTGGCCAAGATCATCTATTTAGGTACTCAGCATGAGCAGCAGCACCAAGAGCTTTTTCTTTATGATATTAAGAGAATTCTAGGAGACAACCCTCTCAATCCTGTCTATCGAAAAGGAAATGAAAGCCCAGATTTTGGCATTGAAAAGGTTTGGTTAAATGTAGATGAGGGACAATATCAAATTGGATATACAGGCGATCAGTTTCATTTTGATAATGAAAAAGGAGTGCATACCGTATTTCTTCATGGATTTGAGATAGAGTCAGGATTAGTTACAAATGGCGAATATTTAGAGTTTATAGAAGCAGGGGGCTATACTTCTTTTCAATACTGGCTTTCAGAGGGATGGGATTGGGTTATCAATGAAAAGACAGAAGCTCCTCGTTACTGGGAAAAGGATAGCGGAGTTTGGATGCATTATACTTTAGAAGGCTTTGAAAAAATAAATTTGAATGATCCAGTTGCTCATATTTCTTACTACGAAGCGGATGCCTATGCAAGGTGGAAAGGTTTTAGGTTGCCTACAGAATTTGAATGGGAAGTAGCATGTGGAATCTACTCTAGCGAAGTTCCTGCACAGGCTAATTTCATTGAGGAACAATATTTCAAACCAGTACAAAGTGATGATCCTAGTTTTTATGGAAATCTCTGGGAATGGACCTCAAGTCCATATACAGCATATCCATATTTTAAGACAGCCGATGGAGCCTTGGGGGAATACAATGGAAAATTTATGGTGAACCAAATGGTGCTTCGCGGCGGTTCTTTTGCTACACCTAGAAAACATATTAGACCAACTTACAGAGACTTTTTTCACCCTCATTTAAGATGGATGTTCTCAGGCATCCGATTGGCGAGACACACTTCATTTCAATGACTCAAGCAGAAACGACAACCATTTTCGGAGAAGAAATTTTAGAGGGATTAAGGGCTAGAAATAAGCGTTTGTCTTCCAAATATTTTTATGATGCAAAAGGCGATGAGCTTTTTCAGCAAATTATGAAGTTGGATGATTACTACCTCACTAGGAAAGAGCATGAGATATTCACTTCTCATAAAGAAGCAATCCTTCAATCTATTTCTAACAATAAGCGATTTAGGATAATAGAATTGGGAGCGGGAGACGGATCAAAAACAAAGATTTTGCTCAATTATTTCCTTGAACAAGGGGTCGACTTCACCTATACTCCTGTAGATATTTCTGGTAATGTGTTGAAGATATTGGAGGCTAATATGAAAGCCGAAATGCCAGATTTAAACATTGAGACGTATCAAGGAGATTACTTTGACGCACTAGGCCAAATATCTGAGAGTAATGAACGCGATGTGGTGTTTTTTCTTGGCTCAACATTGGGAAATTTTGATGCGGATGAAGCTGTAGGATTCATGTCTAAACTGAGAAGTTTCCTCAAAGAAGATGATCTATTGTTTTTAGGCATTGATCTAAAAAAGGATCCGTCCATTATTTTGAATGCTTACAATGATTCAAAAGGAATCACGAAAGAGTTTAACTTGAATTTGTTGGATCGAATTAATAGCGAATTGGAAGCGAATTTTGATCGGACTCAATTTCAACATTATCCATACTATAACCCCCAGACAGGTGAATGTAGAAGTTATTTGATTAGTAAAATTGATCAAATGATAACTGTGGCAGGTGAGCAGATTCACTTTAGAGCATGGGAATCTATTTTTATGGAAATATCGAAAAAATACGATGAGGTACAATTGTCTGAATTGGCAGAACAAGTCGGATTTAACGAGCTATCAGCATTCTATGATGAAAGCAAATGGTTTGCTGATTTGCTTTGGATCAATAAGCAATAGTGAATGCGTTGAAACGATAGGAAACGATCAAACGCCTTGTTGTAAAAGAATAAAATGATTTAAGCCCAATGTCATTTTGTTTTATGACTCATTATAGGTATCAGATATTTAAGATCAGTTAGTTATTTAGTATAATAAGATTCGATCGGAGACGGGTTCCTCCTTTCACGATAATTTATCAATAAGATCTTTGAGAGTAGTGTTTTAAGAAACAGTGCGCACGAGAAGATTCGAACTTCCACGGGAATTAACTCCCACCAGCCCCTCAAGCTGGCGCGTCTACCAGTTTCGCCACGTGCGCATGAGGATCGCAAAAATAGTTCTTCAATTAAACAATACTATTATCACCAATGAAATAAAAAAGGCTGAACTCAGTTCAGCCTTTTTTATTCTTTTCGATCATTTTAGTGATGCTCGTCCTCGTCCTCTTCAGGGAGAGCAACAGCCCCATGATGATAGCTATGAGTTATTTTTTCAGTCTGTGCTAGCAGTAGTGCAGAAACTATGAAGACAATATGAATAACGATTTCTATAATTACTCCTGTAGTACTTGTCTTCTCCACCTCAATTCTATAATTCATGAATGTTTTAAGAAGGTAAACTCCAGATATAGAAGCTAGTGAGGTAGCAAGTTTTATTTTAAGCTGACCAGCATCTAGACCTTCTAACCAAAGCGGTTTATCATCATGCATGTCTACATCAATACGACTTGTGAAAATGGAATAGCCCCCAATAGTCACCATAACCACTAAGTTCATAACCATGGAAACATCCACAAGGCCTAATATTTTAATCATCACCTCTGTTTCATCCCATTTTGAAATGTATTGCATTAAATAAAAGAGTTCCTGAAAAAACTTATATAAATACAAAAAGGCAGCTATAATCAATCCGGTATATAATGGCGCCTGTACCCATCTACTCCAGAAAATAAATCCTTCAAAAAAGTTTTCAAACTTCTTAAGTCCTGACATATCTACAACTAGTTAAATTTTACCTGAAATATAAAAGAATATTCAAACGTATGTTCCAAAAATTCAAAATAAACTTAATCTTCATTGAATAGTACCAATGTACCTACAATAAAGTCATGAAATGACTGCTTTTTTTCATGGAAAACAATCATAATGAAACCACTAAAAAAGACAATAAGAGATACAACTTTTAATGAGTTGCGAGATAGGATTTTAAGAAAACTTGTTTTTTCATTCTTTAATCCTACCACTTTTATTTTTATAAATCTTTTTCCTGGTGTAGCCTGCCAGGCACTAGCTTCAAAGCATGAATGATAGAGTAGATATATTCCGCTAAATAAAAAGAGATCATAGCCACTCCTAGAAATAATGAATGAGACTCCATACAGTAAAGGCAGAATCACGATAAGGTCAATATTATGGGCTAAAAGCCTTGTAGAGAAACCTGCAAATCTTGATTCTTTTTTATGCATCAATTATCTAATGTAGTCAGCCAACACAATTTTATCATGAAAATTCTTAAAATGCATGGGAATAATCACTTTGATGATGGACTTATTCAAGATAGGGTGATCACTTTTGATAGCCTGCAGTATGTATAAGAAGGTAGCTATTATTTAAGTTGTCATGAAGTGAACAACCTTGCTTTTAAAGCTCTTATTTTTTCCATTAGGTAAAACGAAGTTTAGTACCCCTATAGGGGTATTTTTGTGACTATTTTTTGATTCTCAATAGAGAATTGTCTACCTTTTTACCACCTAAGACATAACCTAATCTATAGCCAAATGTTAAGAAAATTGATAACTAGCAATTTGCTAGTGTGTCTGCTGCTATTATTCCAATACTCGATTTCTGCACAAAGTCTAGATAAAGTGAATAATGGAACCATTGTCATGCAACCCAAAGTGAGTTTTGATGAGACTAAAATGGTGTTGATAGCTAATTATTATGGATCGCTCAGGCCATATATTTCTACTTTTGAAAGTGATTCGAATAGTTGGAGTACTCCTGAGGCTATTTTCTCGTCTGAAATAACAAGTCAGTATGATATCAGATATCCTCAATTAAATTTTGACAATAGCAAGATTTACTTTTCTGCTAAGAAAACTGGTAAGGAAGATTTTGATATCTATTTTTCAATAAGAGAGAGCGGAGAATGGTCAATGCCCGAGGAGGTTCCAATGAATATAAATTCATCAGTAGATGAACTTGCTCCAGCTGTTTCAGCAGATGAGAAAAAAATTCTTTTTTCAAGGCCAATGCCTGAGGAGGCAAAAGCCGACGAATACTGCAAGGAAATATACATTAGTGAATTGACAGAAACTGGAGAGTGGACTGAAGCGATTCCTCTTCCTCCAGCTTATAATACAGGCTGTTTATGTGCTCCTTATTTTTCAAGAGATAATAAATCTTTTTTTTACTCATCATATGCAGAAGTAAACGGCTCTGATGGGAAGAGAATCTCAAAAAACCAATTCAACCTATTCTGGGCAAAAATTGATGGACTATTTAAGTACAACCCTAAACCATTAGTCTCTGAAATAGGAGATGAAGATTTAGTGTCTTTTTCTTTAGGTAGGGATAGTACGATTTTCTTTGCAGAAGGTAAATTCGATAAAGGGGAGAAAAATTTAGAATCTCAGGTTAGATCTAGCACCTTAAATAAGTCATTTATCCCATCTGATATGACTTTACTGACGGGAACAGTCCTAGACAAAACAGGCCAGCCTTTATCTGCCTCAGTCGAAGTGATAAATCCATACACAACAAAAGTATTTCAGGCAGCTCCTTCTAATGAGTCTGGATACTTTCAAATTTTTGTTCCTCAAGGGGAGCAATACTCAGTTTTGGCATTAAAAGAAGCTTACTCAGCTCAATCCAATTTGATAGAGACAAATCAAAATAATATAGTTGTTGATTTTACTCTTTTCCCAGAAGTAGATATCACATTTAATGTTTTTGATCAGGATTATTTTTTTCCATTAGATGCTAATTGGAATTTATACGATAGCTCGTTCAATATTATTAATGAAACTCCTAGGTCATCTGGCGAGGCAAGCAAGGTTTCTCTTGGTGAAGAATTAAATATCATATTCTCTGCTGAAAATTATTTTTCAGATACACTGAATTTGCCATTTGATAAGGAAGTGATTTTTGATGTTTTCAATTTTGATATTGAGTTGAAAAGGAAGTTGAAAGACGTAGCTCTATCCTTTACTGATGAGGATGGGAATAATTTAGGATTGGAGATTACAGTGTTCAATGTCACTCGTAACGAGAAAACAAAGCGGATTGTGAAGGATGGGTCTATCAGCCTACAGCTAAGAGATGGTGAAGTATATGAAATAAGTACTTCGGCGCAAGGCTATAGCTATTACAAGGCGGAGCTAGATTTGACAAAAGATGAACCAGTGGAGGAGGTAGAAGCGTCACTCCAGTCTGTTGAAAATGTCTCCTTGGTTCTTAATGACATTACTTTCGAATACAACTCTTACATTTTAACCGCAAACTCTTATATCGAGTTGGATAATTTGGTTGCTTATTTACAAAGTAATGAACAATACAGAGTTGAAATATCTGCTCATACTGATAACTCAGGCCCAGATGATTATAATTTGAAGCTGTCAAATCTTAGAGCAACGGCTGTTTTGCAATACTTACAAGATAACTCAATAAATAAGGATCGATTAGTCGCGGTAGGTTTTGGAGAATCCAAACCAATCTTCCCCAATGATACCGAGGAAAATATGGCAAAGAATAGAAGGGTAGAATTCAAAATATTAACATCAGAATAAAATGAAGAAGCTAACTATCCTATTTCTTTCGATAATGAGCGTTGCTTCAATAAATGCTCAGTCATCCAATTACAAGAAAATAATGGAAGAAAGATCTTCCGTTACGCCAGATGTATTCTTTGCTCAATTAAAAGAGTTTCAGAAAGAGAATACCCAATTCTCCAATGTGTATTATCAAATGGGGAAAGCAGAATTATATACTTTTTCCGATTTAGACCCTATTGTAGAAAGAGTGGCATCAAGGCAATACATCTATAACGCCAAAACAAATTTTGCATTGGCTAAAAATTTCGTAGATGAAAAAGAGCTGTCAAAAAATCCTGACTGGTATGATGCTCCCGATCTTAAACAGAAGGATTCAGTAAGAGTTCTTGCGATGAATTCTATTGATGGAAATTATCAATCTACCATTGACTATGCTGACTATTATGAGAAATTATTAATACACTACGATAAAGCAGTCTCTCATTACCTAAAGGCACAGCAAGCATTCATAGAAATTAATACGAGTGCGGATAACTTGAGGCAGCTGTTTTTAGGGGCAGATGATTCTCTAAAATTAGCAGTTAAGCAAGTTGGTGTAAGTTTTGATTCTAGTATGTTTCATCTGGATATCTATCGAGACACATATCAATTGCTGCCACACTTTGTGAAAAGACAGGTCAATGTCAATTTTCAGCATATAGATCACTTTAGAATGAATGGAATTACTCCAACAAATTTTTTAGCGGATGACATAGATGTGTGGAATTACAGTGAGTGGTCTGAGCGATTTTTAAATCAGATCGTAGAAGAAGTTGATGGTTTGCAAGACGAAATAAAAACAGCATTTACTTTTTTCATAGAAACTAATGATAGAATGGTAAATGGCGAAGAGTGCCTCCAAGCTAATATTGATGACTTAAAATTTCAACGTATCATTAATCTTGTGACAAAATATGATAATGAGTCGGTTTTAGTAGACATCTTCAAATATTTGATAACCAAGCTGGATTATGGTAATCAATTGGTCTATGAAAAAAATTGCAACGACTTTGAGTCTTCACCCACAGATGATTTTCTCTCAAGAAAAGGAAGGATCTATAAAAATCTATTTGACGCTTTTCTGGTTACAGACAGCCTTGCTTCTTATATCACGACTACCAATCACGGACAAGAGAGCTTTCAGTGGTTTTTTGATGAAATGCTAGATGGAGAAAATGGAAGTCAAGTATTTGCCGAAGAACAAATAAAAGAAAACCAAAATTCATTTAGAGAAGAACTTCAGAAGATCATTGGTTACAAAAACGATCAATTGTTTGTTTCTGATTCCGTGAACCTTTGCTTCAGTGTGGATGAAAAGCTGCTAATAGAGGGAGTTAGATCTGATATGGATAGTCTATGTGTGATTAAAAAAATAGAATTGAGCGATAGTCTTCACATTTTGAGTACTAAGCGAGACGACTCTTATTCCATTATTGGTGGAAGACAAGAAGGGTATGATTACAATATCAAGTGGGAGGTTGAGTCCTACAAAAATTCGTCCATAGATTACTTTAAAATGGTTAGCGATAGCTCATTTGTTATAGGTGGCTATGCAGATAAAGCTTGGGTGAAAAACATCCGAATGAACGGAGCAGAGAGTAAACAAGTATTATTGAAATCCGCAGACACTATCGTAAATGTGACATATAGTGAGTTGAAAGGAGAACTAACTATTCTCCAAGCTCAAGAAGGTAATGTGTATACGCTTTCCTCCTCAAATTTTAGTGGCGCAGTGACATCATCAACTGCCGTTGAATTGCCAGGGAGATTTATTTCCATGATTAGGCAAGAACAGGAGATGTGGTTGTTTAGTGTTTCTGATGAAGATGGAATTTCTATATTAAACGCAACCATTTTGAATGAGTCTTCCAAGGAGATTACCAATCAACTATCTTATTCACTATCATCTCAACTACAAAATTCTTTTGTGGTGAAAAACGATAACAAGTCATTTACTTTAATTGGTTTTAATGCTTTGGCTAATGATGAAATCATTTATGCCCTTTTAGACTATGAAGAGAACATACAAAATGAACAAATTTTTTAGCAGTATAATACTAACACTTGCTCTTAGCTCTCTTTTGGCACAAGAGCAGGTTGATTTTGATACAGAGGTCATTAGAATTGACTCCCTGATCGAAGCAAGAGACTATCAAGAGGCAGACACGTCATTGATATTGCTTCAAAATTCCCTTGATGGAACCTCGTTGATAAAAGAAGATAGCACTCTGCTTTTTTTTAGCACCAAGCTGGCGTTCGTAAACTATCGAATGGGAGATTGTGAAAAAACGATTTATCATAGCAAAGAAAATATTGCAATCAATACAAGAATTTATGGAGAAGGTGATTTGCTCACGCTCGCATCAATGCGGAATTTAGGCGTCTATTATTTGAACTGTGACTCATTACAAAAGTCTATAAGCACGCTTCAACAAACACTTGACACGCATCAAAAGTACATTAATGGAGCAGATGAAATTTATGCTAAGACCCTTGATGATTTAGCCTTTGTCTACGGAAAGAATCAGGAGTTGGAAAAGGCGGAAGAGCTTTATGATAAATTATTAGCCATACTTGGCGATACCAAGTCATCTTCTTTCTATGTACATGTAGCTGAAAACTATAGCGCAATGCTGATGTCCGCAGAGCGTTATGAAAAGGCATCTAGCTTTTATGAAGACTTAAAAGAGCCAATGAAAAGGAAGGCTGATTACCCATCTTTCCTAAGGGACTACTATAATGTATTTGTGCATTTGAAGGATTATGTCAGAGCCTTAGAGACATCTAGTCAATTGGCTAAGACATGCGAGGAAAATGATAGATGTGCACAGATGGAGATAGAGGAGAAAGAGTTTTACCTCAATAGTGCAAGACTTTCTATGCTCTTAGCCAAATATGAAAACGCAAAAAAATATTATGCTCAAGCGGAAAAATTGTTCAAAGACAACTCATCTATCTACATCTCCATATTGCTAGAGGAGGCTGAGTTGTTTGATATAATAGGAGAGAAGTACAAGCAGCTCAGCAGTTTAAACAAGTCCATCGCTTTTCACCGTCAAAATAGTTTGACAGATAGTACTTCCTTTAGTAAATCGGTATTGCAGTTAGGTAGAGTATATACAGAGACAGGAAGGTTTGAGCAGGCAGATAAATTATTTAGTAATTATATAAATGACTTGGAAACAAGTCCTTCGCCAGATCCACTTCAGTTGGCAATAGCTTACCAATCCCTTGGAAACCAACGTTACCTCGTTCAAAATTTTAAGGATGCAGATCAGTATCTGAATAAAGCAAAAAGTCAACTAGTTGCAGCCGGTTTGACAGAGACAGTAGAATATGCATCTACACTAAATAGTCTAGGGGCACTTTATGAAGGTCTCGCAAACTATTTTGAAGCGGAAAGAAATTATAGGGAGGCGCTGAGCCTTTCCACTTCTGAAAATTCAGTGCTTAAGATTTCGCTTGCATCCAATTTGGCTAACGTTTTAATGAAAACGGCACCAAAGAGTGATTCTATTTTGACGTTGTTAAATCAAGCTATCGATTGGCAAAAAGAGACATCAGGAGAAGATCATCCTACTTATGCTAACATGGTCAGCAATAGAGGACTTCAATATCAAAGTGCTGAATCTTACGACTTGGCAGAAAAGGATTATAAGCTGGCTTTGAGAATATTCTCTAATACGGTAGGGGAGGAACACCCACAGTATTTGACTTCATTGGCCAACTTAGGTCTTCTTTACAATACAGTAAAGAAGCAGGATGAAGCGTTAGAAACAATGTTGAAAGCAAAAGGGCTCTATGAAAAATATTATTCTGAGATACACCCAGGCTACATTCTCACACTGAATAATCTGGCAAATCTTTACAATGACTTAAAAAGCTTTGATGAGGCTGAGGAGCTGCTACTAAGTCTAACAAAAGTGCAAGTACAAGAAATAAACAATTCTTTTACCTATCTGTCAGAGTCGGAGAAGAAAAGCTTTGTAAAGGAAAAGCAGAAGTTGCTTGGAAACTTTAAAGGCTATGTGGTAGGTAGATCGGTAAACGATGAAGGAAGCGTAAAGCCAGAAGTAGTGGAAAAGTGGTATGATTTGGAGCTGAGTACAAAAGGAATATTGCTTAACTCCACCAAGAAGGTAAGAGACCAAATATTCAATAGTGGGGATGAGGAATTGATAACCTTGTTCTCAGAGTGGACAGTTGCTAGAAAGCGGATTGCTGATATTCAATCTTTGAAGAATGAACAGTCGGGTAATCAGACAGCACAGGTAGATAGTCTCAATAGAAGAGTTAATTTCTTGGAGAAAGAACTATCAAGAAAGTCTACAGACTTTACAAGCTCTTTCGCCTCTAAGCCACCTACTTTCCAAGATATCAGAAACAATCTTTTACCAAATGAGGCTTCAGTGGAAATCATAAGAACTCAAATAGGAGAAGAGGGCATTTATACAGCTTTAATAGGAACGGCCGATGAACAATTCCCAAAAATCATTGTAATAGGAAAAGGGAGTGTTCTAGAAAAGAAAGGTTATCAAGGGTATAAAAATGGTATCAAGTACAAGATAGAAGATGTAGGATCATTTGTTAATTTTTGGGAGGATATCCAGAATTACCTGGAATCAAAAAATGTGAATAGAATATTCTATGCCCCGGATGGTGTATATCACAAAATTAGTCTAGCCACCATTTATCATCCTGAATCAAAAAAGTATCTATTAGAAGAGATAACTATCTCGCAAGTAAGTTCCACGAAGGATATCTTATCTATTGCGAGAGTAGAAGAGTCAGCTTCACCTGATATAAAAGACGTTCTGTTGGTGGGACGTCCAAGCTACAAAATGGACATGACAGCAGGCGGGTCAGTAAGCCGAACTAGAAGCTTCACTATGGTGACAGATGTAAGTGACTTGCCGGGAACCGAAGAGGAGATAAACGAGATAGGTAAGTTACTAGATGGAAATAACGTGTCTTACGATGTGTTGTTGAAAAATGAAGCGTCTGAAAGTGCTATTAAAGAAAAACTGGATAGTGAACTAGTACATATAGCTACACACGGTTTTTTCTTGAGTGACCATTCTAAAGATGCAGATTTTGATCCAATGTTAAATTCAGGATTGCTGTTCGCAGGAGTCAGCGATAAAGATCTTAAAAGTGGTGAAGACGGAATTTTGACGGCATTTGAAATCATGAATCTAGAGCTGACTCATACTGACATGGTGGTCCTATCAGCATGTGAGACAGGTCTCGGAGAAGTTTCGTCAGGAGAGGGTATTTACGGTTTGCAGAGAGCATTTTTTGTCGGTGGAGCCAATACGGTAATTATGTCACTATGGAAAGTCGATGATGCTGCTACTAAAGACTTAATGACTTCTTTTTATAAAGAGTATTTGAAAAAGGGAAACAAGAGAGAAGCATTTGTCAATGCTCAAAAGAAAATGCGAAAAAAATACAAAGCACCTATTTTCTGGGGCGCATTTGTCATGCTTGGAGGATAGGAACTGAAATGAACTTACATGCTAAGGAATGTGAATAGAAAAATGATAAATCGATAAATTCCTTGAGATATTGCAAGGCCCAAGAAAATGAATGGCGATACAAGTATGGAAAGCCACCATTTGTTATCAGTAAATCTTTTATATTGTACTATTAGGTAAATGAGAGGAAATCCAAGAAGAAATATAATAAACCAAGCTTTTTCAATATTGAGTATTGGTAGAAAACCTAAATACGTATCAATTAGATCTCCTATTATGACAGAAGAGAGAAAGAAGCTGAAGAAATGGACTGAAAAAATAAAACTATCAAAATAGAATTGCCTTTTCCAAAAGGAAAATAAATAGACAAAAAAAGCGATAAATGGCACATTCAAAATCATAATGATCTTTGAGATGTCATCTGAATTTTTATTGTATTTAAGCCTGTAACTATTGTACTCTATGCCTTCGTGTTCAATCTTTTCTTTTACCCACTTCTTGGTTATGCTACTGTATGGTTGATGGTTTATTTGATCGTATAGCGGTAGTGAATAATCTGTTAATGGATTGAGAAAGAAATAAATCAAATTAACGAAAAGGAAAAGAGAAATGGGAGATATGTACTTTCGTCTTTTTCCACTTAAAAACTCTACTGTCATTACTCCCGGCTTTAAGAGTAAATTTTTTAAGGATATATAAAAACGATTATCAAGGAAAAATAGATTGCCAAGAAAATCTCCTATCAAAGTAGTAATTGATCGATCGACATTGTCAATAGCTTTTTGACCACAGCTTTTACAGTAAGATCCATTAATGATATCATGACAGTTGAGACATGGTTCGTTAGTGACTGTTACTTCTTTGCGCATATCTTTCTTTCTATTATCAAATATATAATAGCCTGTTGCAATGTTATGGTTAATTGGATACTTTTGCCAACCGTTTGCAAAAACCATATGCCTAAGTGGCGGAACTGGTAGACGCGCACGACTCAAACTCGTGTTCCGCAAGGAGTGCCGGTTCGATTCCGGCCTTAGGTACGAAACCCTTTCTAGCTTTTGTTGGAGAGGGTTTTGTTTTTAGGAGGAGTTTCTATTCGATTAAATCCTGGAGATCAGTCCAATAGCATGATAATTCCTCGATCTAAAACCATTATAACTATATTAGATAATTCACCTTCTTCAAGAGTGAATAATTGTGATCAACTAGTGTTTTTTTTCAAGTTGATAAAACATTAGTAGTTAATTTTTTCGTTTACCTGAAAAGAATTTTCCATCAATATTTCAAGCATTTTCAGTTTCTTGGAGAGTTTATCGCTAACTATGCGATCAAATCTATTTGAAATTGATTTGACATCTTTTTAATTTTGACCTTAAGATAATAAAAGTTAAAATTGAATCTTGTTTATTGATTTTCATGATAATGATCTTATTGTGAATTGAAATAGGTATATTAGATTTTATAATACATCCTAGTCTTTACAACCAGTGAGCGATAAGAAATATACATGTTTGATAATTGAAGATGATCCTTCATTTCAGGAGATATTGAAAGCAATCGCATCAAAAGTTCCTGAGCTAGAGCTTATCGCAGTTTCAGATAATACATTAGATGCAGCAAAACACATAGATTTGGATAAGCCAGATATTATGATGCTGGATATAAATATATCTGGATTGGAAGGTCCTGAGATACTGGAAATCGCTGAACATAAACCAAAAACCATCATGATCTCCAGCCATCCTCGAGAAATAATGGAGAACTACGATGTTGAATTCGTTGAATTCATTCAGAAGCCATTGAAGAATTCAGATCAATTGGTCAGTGCACTATATGAGTGTATTAACCAACTATAAATTTTTATTACTTCTTCCTTTTTTGATTTTTTTAACAAAATAAATAGGCATTTTTTGTTAGTTTACTGAGTTAAAGTATTAGGTTATTAATGCTATTAAAATCGACTTGTAAATGACTCAAAGGATTTCTCTTTTATTCATAAGTATCTTAAAAATGGGCTTGTCTCATGCAAGTAATACTTTAGATAGGAGAAGAGTAATACTTTTCAACTACCTGCTCGTTCTAAGTGTCATTGCCTGCTTAGTGTTGTTATCTCTGACTTCTTTCTTTGGGCTTTGGAGGCAGACTATTCTTTGTTTTGTGGGTCTTACTTTTTTTGTTTCTATTATACTCATAAATAATTCTGGTCATAAAAACATTGCAAAGGCAAGCTTTATTGGGTTTTCTATTGTTGCACTTTTTGTAGGTACTTATTTCAACTTGCAAAACGGATTATTTGTAGAGTCTGAGAATATGCTTTTTGCTGTCATGGCAGCTATTATGTTTTTGATTGACGGTAGACGTAAGCATGTTGCTTATTGGCTTGCCTTTTTGGTGATGATTTCTTTGAAGATGATTACTTATGACTTTAGAGACCTTCCTCATGACTCACATTTTTTATTAGCCCTTGTCAATAATTCCTTTGTAGGATGCATACTATATGTATTTCTACTGGTATTTAGAAATATATTGGTAGGGGCTCTTTACAAAACGGAACAGCATGAGAAAACACTCACAACCCTTATGGATAATGTGCCTATTTTCATGGCACTAGTTGATGAAAATGGGAAGTATTTGTTAGCTAATCAAAATTACTCAGAGCGATTTGGTTTAACTAAAAAAGAGATTGTCGGAAAAAGGAGAGAAGAAGTACTGCCTAGCAATATTCAAGATGAAAATCGAGAAATGATGAACAGAGCTCTAGTGGGAGAAAGTGTGTCATTTGTGGGCGATACCGCACTCAAAGATGGATCTAAGATATCTGTTAATGGTCAATTCGTTCCGATAAAGAATGGCGATGGTGATGTTGAATTTATAGCGATTTGCGTTGATGATATTACCGATCTCGTGAAGGCTCAAAAAGAAATGAAGAGGGCCAATGAGACTAAGGATAAACTATTCTCCATAATAGCTCATGATATAAGAAGCCCACTAAATCTTTTCCAAAGCATACTCAATATTAGTCACGATGATATTATAACCAAAGAGGAATTTCTAGTCTATCAAGATGATGTAAAGAATAAATTGCATTCACTGACGGTAACTGTGGACGAACTCCTTGATTGGGCTAGAATGCAACTTGGAGGAATCAACGCATATCCTAAAGTAGTAGACGTCAATGAAGTAATTAATGAGAATGTAGATTTATTTAAGTATTTAGTAGATCAAAAAGAAATTGAATTCTCAATTGAGACTCAAGATGGTTTGAAAGCCTTTATTGATGAAAATCATTTTAGAGTAGTGCTAAGAAACTTGATTCACAATGCCCTTAAGTATACTTGGAAAGGAGGTAAAGTGCGTATCGAAACAGCTAAGTCAGAAGATGAAATTTATTTAAGCATTTCTGATTCAGGAATTGGGATGAGTGCTGAGAAAATTGAATCAATTATTAATAAGAACCTACAAAAATCTGAAGCAGGTACGGATAAGGAATCAGGCACAGGTTTAGGATTGAGTTTGAGTATTGGACTATTAGAAAGGAACAATTGCCAGATATACGTATTAAGCGAAGTGGATAAGGGTACAACTGTGGAAATCAGAATACCTACTAAACCGACAGAAGATTCTACAACAAAATAGAAAAAGGAGTTTTGAAAGACATAAAAAAAACCTGACTCATTTGAGTCAGGTTTTTTTATGTGACTGGCCTGGGGTTCGAACCCAGGACCCACGCCTTAAAAGGGCGTTGCTCTACCAGCTGAGCTAGCCAGTCATTTTTTTCTTAAAGAATATCAAGGAGTATTTCCAATCGAAACTTTAAGATTCCTTTCGTAAAAAAAGGAATGCAATTCAGAGCCTGTGTTCTAAATTGCGGTTGCAAAAATAGAAATCTTAATCAATTTTACCACATGATTTTAAAATTAAAGATGAGATTATTTTCACTCTTACTTTTAGTGGCTTCAGGGAGCGTTTTTGGGACAAATTTTTCTGAAATAGAAAAAGCAGATTCTCTATTTCTAAATGAAAAATACACTGAAGCCTACTATTTATACGAAGATGTGTTTAAGAGTGGTGAAGCTTCTTCAGCGATGCTTCTAAAAATGGCTTTCATTCAAGACGGATCAGATAACTTTTCTGAGGCTCTTTACTTTTTAGATTTGTATTATCAAAAAACTGGAGATAGAAGTGTGGTGACGAAAATTGAAGAATTAGCTGAAGAGAATGATGTGAAAGGATATCAATATGATGATCTTCAATTTTTTTCTATTTTGTTGAAAAAGTATAACTCTGAGGGGCAAATCATCTTGGGGTCTTTAGCCCTTTTGCTTTTAGTCTACGCTTATAGAAAAAGCAAAAATGGTTATCGTCCTACTACAGCATTTACTTTTCAAGTGGTAGTGTTACTTTGTTTGATGTTTATTTCTAATTATCAGCCACAGAATAAAGCGATTATCGAAAGCGAAGCAACTCTTCTGAGATCTGCCCCATCTGCTGGAGGTGAACCTATTGAGTTTGTATCGAAGGGACATAGAGTAGATGTACTTGATCAGGCGAATGTATGGACAAAAATCAGCTGGGATGGAGAAGTAGTGTATGTGAGAAATGGACGACTAAAGATTATTTAAGAGGGCTATGCTCTTCTTTCTTCATGACATTATAAATCATCCTATCAAGTTTCCCAGGAATAATCTTATTTAAGAAAACAGCGGTTTTCCCTCTTTTGGTTAAAATAAGATCTCTTTTATTTTTCCGAGCTGCTTCGAAAGTACGATCAGCGACTTCCTCTGGCATCATCATCTCTTTCTCATTTCTTGGAGACTCTCCTTGAGATTTCCCATCAGCGGTTAATGCAGCGTTACGAATGTTTGAACTAGTAAAGCCTGGACAAACAACTAAAACGTGTACTCCTCTTGTCATCACCTCTGTTCTTAGCGTTTCAAAGAATCCCTGAACCGCAAATTTTGATGATGTATATGCACTCCTTGCAGGAGTTGACCTTAAGCCATTAATAGATGAAATTCCAATGATCTTGCCTTTGGTCTCTAGTAAATAAGGAAGGGCAAATTTCGTTGCGTAAATAGTGCCATAAAAATTAATGTCCATCAATTGCCTAAACACTTCCAAATCAATGTCTTCGAAAAGGGCTCTCATGGAAACACCCGCATTACAAACCAAAATATCAATTCTCCCAAATTTTGCGATGGTTTGGTCTACCATCTTTTTGTTATCCTCTTCATTGGAGGCATTCAGGTTCATTGCTAAAGAAGGCTTTTCTCCAAGCTCTTCAAGAACTTGGTTGATTCTTTCCGAGTTTCGTCCAGTAAATGCTACCGCATATCCTTCGCTGGCATACTTCAGCACTAGTGCTTTGCCTATGCCTGAAGAACCACCTGTAACAATTACTACTTTTTGCATACTAATTACCTGAATCTGGAATAACTTTTGCCAAGTTAGCTCACATTGATCTTTTTCTATAAAACTTTTAAACTAGATGCAACCAAAATCACTTTTGACGCATTATCACTAAAATATTTTCAATAATTACTTGATGAGGTTTTCACTATACGCGCTACTCATTTCTTTTTCTTTCTTTTCAATTGGTCAATCAGGTATCAAGGGGTTTACAAAAAGTCAGACGGGAGAGCTACTACCCTTCGCGACTGTTTATGTAAAAGGAACAACAAACGGTACAACGTCAAATGCATCTGGAGAGTTCTACTTAAAATTGCAGCCAGGAACCTACACTATTGTAGCCCAATATGTTGGCTATTTCTCCCAAGAAAAGAGAGTTGAGGTACGAAGCGGAGAGCCCCAAAAGAACTCTTTTGTGCTAAGAGAGCAGGCGCTCCAGTTGCAAACGGTCGTGGTAACTGCCGACGATGAAAATCCAGCACATAGAATTATTCGAGGAGCTATTCGAAAGAGAAAATTCTATGAAAATGAGGTGAAAGCATTTAAGAATGATGCTTACATAAAAGGACTTTTTAGACTAGACAAGCGCCCTGATAAAATTCTTGGTCAGGATATCACTATCGATACAGGTATTGTTTATTTGTCTGAATCAGTGTCTCAGTTTTCTTTTGAGAGACCAGATAAAGTGAGAGAGGTGATGATCTCTTCCAAGGTTAGTGGAAATGAACAAGGATTCAGTTTCAACCAGGCATCTGATTTCAATATCAATATATATGATAAAAATTATACCAATGATATACTAGGTGAGCGTGTCTTTATCTCGCCTATTTCACCACAAGCCTTTTTATACTATGATTATGAGTGGCTTGGTTTTTTTGAGGAGAATGGTAAGTTGATTAATAAAATTAAACTACTACCCAAAAGATCAACAGACCCTGTCTTTGAGGGAGAAATTTACATTGTAGAAAATGACTGGAAATTTCATTCCGTAGATTTTTTGGCGACAAAGGAACGTGGTATTGAGTTTACTGACTCACTCAGGATTAATCAAGTATATACGTCAACTGATTTTGATATTTGGATGCCTATCTCGCAGAAATTCGAATTCCAGTTTGGTGGTTTTGGGTTTAAAGGGAGTGGGTATTTTATTGGAATCTATTCCAACTATCAAGTAGAGCCAAATTATGAGCTTTTTGAAGAAAAAGGGATCTACGATTCAGTATTCCAAGATGAGGTGAAAAAGAATCTATTTACTGAAGAAGATTTTGGAAATGAGATTCTCAAGGTAGAGAAAGAGTCTAATGAACGTGATTCTACTTATTGGAAAAAAATTAGACCTCTTCCGCTTACTAAATTTGAGGTGATAGACTATCAAACCAAGGATAGTATCAGATTGGTGAAAGAGAGTAGACCCTATAGAGACTCTGTAGATACAGAAACCAATAAACTAACAGTTGGGAATATTCTTTTGACAGGGTATTCACATGCAAACAGTTTCAAGGAAATCTACTGGAACTTACCAGCCATCACTAGTATGTTACAGTTTAATACGGTAGAAGGACTGGTTACAGAATTTCAGCCTACCTACTACAAACAGGTTGACGAGCGAACAAAATTTTGGATTCGACCATCAGCTAGATATGGATTTTCCAATGAGAGGTTTAATGCGAAGCTGGAGGCTAGTTATAGAAAGTTGGATGATAAATTTACCCGCTTCTATGTAGGAGGCGGTAGGTACACTTCGCAGTTTGACGAGACCAATGCCATTCCTGTTTTTGTGAATAGTTACGTCACCCTGATATCTGGGGATAATTATTTGAAAATCTTCGAAAAGTCTTTTGGGTACTTTAGATTTTTTCAAGAAATCCGAAATGGTTTGACAATGAATGCTAGAGTAGAATATGCATCTCGGAATCCATTAATAAATACGACAGACTACACTTGGGCGAAAGAGGAAAATTTCACTTCTAATGAGCCAAGAAATAATGAGTTGCTTGATAACACACGATTTGATCAACATCAAGCATTATTTACTACACTTGATTTTAGAATAAGATTTGGTCAAAAGTATGCAACTCGCCCAGATAGAAAACTTATTTATAGTTCAAAATATCCTGAGGTACATGTTAAATATAAAAGAGGATGGGAAACACTCGGTAGCGATGTGAATTATGATTTTGTGAGAATAATGGTTACGGATGATGTTCGGTTAGGCTTGATAGGACAGAGTAATTACTCAATAGCAATAGGAGGATTCTTGAATAGAAAATCGCTCACTTTTGTTGATTACCATCACTTTACGGGTAATCAAACATCGTTGAGTCAAGTAAATGGAGAATTGAAGTTTGAGCTATTACCGTTCTATATCTACAGTACGACGAATGCCTATTTGGAAACTCACTTCGAACATCATTTCAATGAATTTATTTTTAATAAAATACCATTGATCAAGAAACTCAATCTTCAAGCGGTAGCGTCCATTAATTATCTCAAGACAGATTCTGTAGGTGACTACTTTGAATTGGGGGCCGGAATTGAGCATATTTTCAAATTTATGAGAGTTGATTATTGGTGGGGTATTGGAAGAGATGAGCTTACTCGACAAGGTTTCAGGCTGGGAATAGGCTTTTAAATTCAAGTTTGATGAAGGTCTTAATAGTTGCTAATAATCTTCACTGAATTTTGGTTTAATGTCTCATGGACACCATGTAACTTCGCATTCAAACATTAACCCATGTCAGACTTTTTACAACTCAGCCAAAAAGGCAACCTCGGCATCATTACATTCAATCGCCCTGATGTCTTCAATAGCTTCAATAAAGAACTAGCACTTGCGGTTCAGCAAGCGCTCACGGATTATTCAAACGATGCGAACATCCGTGCCATTATGCTTACTGGCAATGGTAAAGCATTCTGTGCAGGTCAAGACTTGCAAGAAGCCGTGGCTGATAATGGTTTAGGAATTGAGCAAATTGTAGATGAGCATTACAATCCATTAGTGAAACAGATTCGTACTATTGAGAAGCCGATTATAGCGGCTGTTAACGGAGTAGCTGCTGGAGCAGGAGCGAACATTGCCCTTGCTTGCGATGTGTGTGTGGCAACTGAATCTGCTTCTTTTATGCAGGCTTTTAGTAAAATTGGCTTAATTCCTGACTGTGGAGGCACTTTCATCCTACCAAGAATTATTGGCTTTGGGAAAGCTTCTTCATTGATGATGATGGGCGATAAAGTACCAGCAACTGAAGCAGAGAAGATGGGAATGATCTACAAAGTATTTAGTGATGATTCATTTGCAGTGGAAGCAGAGAAAATCGCCAGCAAACTAGCCAACATGCCTACCAAAGGGTTGGCATACACAAAAAACTTATTGAATCAATCATTTACCAACAACCTGAATGATCAGCTAGAACTGGAAAAAGAGTGGCAGCATAAAGCCACTTTAACAGCGGATCATATAGAAGGAGTGAATGCCTTCATGGAAAAAAGAAAACCAGAATTTAAAGGAGAATAATGCCAAAATTAAGTGTGATTGGAGCTGGGACCATGGGAACCGGCATTGCTCAAGTAGCTGCAACTGCTGGGTGGGAAGTAGTGATTTGCGATACTAATGAAGCGATCTTAGAAAAGTCTTCTGCAAGTCTTGTCAAGGTGATGAATCGCCTAGTTGAGAAAGAGAGGATAGATCAAAAAACGGCTGATGGTATTCTAGGTAGAATAGATTTCACACAAGATCAAACCTATTTCGAAAACTCAGATTTAGTGATTGAAGCCATTGTAGAGAATTTGGAGGTTAAGCGAAAAGTATTTGCTGCAGTAGAGAACATTGTAAGAGAGGATACGATCATTGCTTCCAATACATCTTCGCTTTCATTAGCCTCAATTGGAGCATCACTGAAAAATCCTTCTCGATTTGTGGGTATTCACTTTTTCAATCCTGCGCCTTTGATGCCACTAGTAGAGATTATTCCAGCTGTTCAGACAGCAGAGGAAACAACTCAGCAAGCCAAAGACTGGGTAGATAGTTGGAAGAAATTAACTGTGCTCGCAAAGGACACTCCCGGGTTTATTGTGAATAGAGTGGCAAGACCATTTTATGGAGAATCACTTCGAATAAGCGAAGAAGGGATTGCAGACTATGCTACCATAGATTGGACAATGAAAGAATTAGGAGGTTTTCGAATGGGGCCATTTGAGTTAATGGATTTCATTGGTAATGATATCAATTATACGGTGACAGAAACCGTATTCCAATCCTTCTTTTATGACCCAAGATTCAAGCCTTCTTTTACACAAAAGAGAATGTCAGAAGCGGGTTTTCTAGGGAGAAAATCAGGTAGAGGATATTATGATTATGCTGAAGGAGCAGTCAAGTCAGAACCAACGAAAGACGAAAAAGTAGGACAAGAAATTTTAGATCGTGTCTTAGTAATGCTGATTAATGAAGCGGCAGATGCTTTATTTCTAAACATAGCTAGTAGAGAAGATATTGATACGGCTATGACCAAAGGAGTCAATTACCCTAAAGGGTTATTGAAATGGGCCGATGAAAAAGGAATTGACTGGTGTGTGCAGAGATTAGATGCGCTTTATGACGAGTATAGAGAAGATAGATATAGATGTAGCCCGTTGTTGAGGAGGATGGATAAGGGAGGGAAGACTTTTTATTAACCCTTCGAAAAGCTCAAGGTGACTGAAACCATTGTCATGCTGAGGCTCTCGAAGCAGACAATAGGAGGTGCTTCCTTCGTCAGCATGACAGCTTCGATTTAAATTTGGAATGTCATTCTGAGTGCAACGAAGAATCTAATACTAAATATGAAAAGCTATCCAGAAAACATAGTATCTCAAATGATGGCCAACGACAGTTTTAGTCAGTGGCTTGGAATTGAGGTGCTTGAGATCAAGGAAGGCTTTGCTAAGATTCAAATGTCAGTACGAAGCGAGATGATTAACGGGCATGGAGTAGCACACGGAGGTATTTCCTTTTCTTTAGCGGATTCTGCATTTGCTTTTGCATCCAATAGTCATGGGCAGAAAGCAGTTTCTATTGAGACCTCTATCAATCACATTAAACCTATTTTTGAGGGAGACGAGTTACTTGCCACAGCAGAAAAAGAAAGCACATCTAAAAATTTGGGGCAATATATTGTTAGAGTGCATAGAGGGGAAGAAATAGTTGCTTTGTTTAAAGGAGTAGTTTTTCGTAAGAATGAAGAATGGGATACTAATTAACTAATCCGCCAACTAACTAGTTAACAAAAATGAACATACAAATACCTGATCATATAGCGGCTATAAGAAGTTACCAGCCAGGAAAAACAATACCTCAACTGCAAGAGGAATATGGATGGAAAAAAGTGGCCATACTTTGGAATAATGAAAATACCTTAGGGTATTCACCAAAATCAAGGCAATCGGTAATTGATGCATATGAGAAGATCAATTATTACCCAGACCCATTAAGTGCTGATCTAAGAACTAGATTGGGAAAGAAGTTTGGTAAGAGCGAAAATCAGATTGTTTTAGGAAATGGTTCTGAGTCTGTGCTAATGTTAGCTATCCGTGCACTTTGCTCGGGCGATGACGAATTTCTGACTTCAGAAGGAGGCTTTGTTATTATCTACAATTGGGCGCGAATTAATAATGTTCGCTGCGTTTCCATGCCCATGACAGAAGACTATTCTTTTGACTTAGAGGCTATCAAAAGCAGAATAAATAGGAATACAAAAATCATCTACTTAGCCAATGTGAACAATCCTACAGGGACAATGATCACGAAAACGGAAATAGAAGATTTTATGCAGCACGTACCAGATCACATTCTTGTTGTGATGGATGAAGCTTACTTCGAATACTCAGAAGCGATGAGTGAGGATTTTCCGAATTCATTGGAAATGGATTATCCTAACATGTTGACTTTGAGAACCTTTAGCAAAGCGTATGGAATAGCAGGGGTTCGATTAGGGTTCGCAGTAGGACATGAGAAAATCATTGAATCGATGATGAAAGCTAAATTAACGTTTGAACCTACTGCATTGGCGCAAGCTGCTGGAATGGGAGCACTGGACGATGATAAGTTTCTAAAGCAAACAATAGATAACAATACAAATGGTCTGAACTATTTCTACAAAGAACTAGATAGACTTGAGGTGAAGTATGTTCCATCTTACGCGAACTTCGTGATGACTGTTTGGAAAAATAAAGAGGAGGTATTGAAGGTCTTTAATGCTCTGATGGAAAAAGGCGTTTTGGTTCGTCCACTTGGCCCGCCACTCGAACATTGTATTAGAGTTTCTGTGGGTCGACCTGAAGAAAACGAACATTTCATTGAGGCACTTGGGAGTATACTTAGCTAGAATATAGGTCTTTCCAATCTCTTGGGATTTTGCTCGTACTTTCTATCTCATTCTGTAATTCTTTGAGCTGATTTTAGTTAGGTAATCAGGCTTTTACCAGTGGTAAAAAATCACTGTGCTCTCAATGTATTTTGGCTTAGATTTATCAGTATAGTCGTCAAAGACTTTAATCTAACCCAAAATAGAAGATGAAAAGAATTTTCACCCTAACATTGATGCTATTCAGCTTAATTGCTGTCGATGCTCAAAAAAAGAAAAAAGCGGAAGTCAAACCTGTAGATGAAGAGTTATTTGACGGGATAAAGTGGCGAAACATAGGTCCTCATAGAGGAGGAAGAAGTGTAACATCAACTGGTGTAGCCTCTAATCCTATGCTCTATTACATGGGGACAACAGGTGGTGGAATATGGAAAACCACCGATGCTGGAATCACATGGAAAAACATTTCTGATGGCCAATTAAAAACAGGAACTGTAGGTGCAATTGCAGTAGCTGAGTCAGATCCTAATGTCCTCTATGTTGGTATGGGGGAGCATGCTGTTCGTGGAGTGATGACTTCCAGTGGAGATGGTATGTATAAGAGTACAGATGCTGGAAAAACATGGAATCATATTGGATTGGACAAATCCATGCACATTTCAGATGTAGTGATTGATCCTAATAATCCGGATGTTGTACTCGTTTCAGTACAAGGTGCGCTATATGGTCCAAGTTCTGAAAAGGGTGTTTATAAGTCCAGAGACGGAGGAAAGAATTGGGAAAAAGTCCTGTTTGTTTCGAATAATACAGGAGCCTCTTCACTCTCTATGGACATGACTAATCCTCGTATTTTATATGCGTCTATGTGGCAACACCAAAGATATCCATGGACTATGGAGTCGGGAGGAGAAAACTCGGGTCTTTACAAATCTGTTGATGGAGGAGACACTTGGAACAAAATGGAAGAAGGCCTACCGGAAGAATTCGGTAAATCAGGGATATCAGTTTCAAGAGCAAATACAGAAATAGTTTATGCTATTATAGAAGCAGAGGGAGATAAGGGAGGCTTGTATAAATCGACAGATGCAGGCAAGAAATGGTCTCAAATCAATAAAAATAGAGTTCTGATTGCTCGTTCTTGGTACTACATGGAAGTCTTTGCGGATCCAGTGGATGAGAATGTGGTCTATGTACTCAATGCGCCTGCCATGAAATCCATTGATGGAGGAAGGAGTTTTTCAAATATGCCTACTCCACATGGGGATAATCATCATTTATGGATCAATCCTATGAACAATGATTATATGATAAATTCCAATGATGGAGGCTCCAATATCTCTTTTAATGGCGGTAAAAGTTGGTCTACTCAGCAAAACCAACCTACAGCACAGTTCTATCGAGTGATTACAGATAATCTGGTTCCTTACAATATCTACGGTGGACAGCAAGACAATTCTGCGATTGCCATAGCTAGCAGAACCAATGGGAGAAGTATTGGCTGGAAAGATTGGTATTCAGTGGCTGGTTGCGAAAGTGCTTATTTGGCTTTTGATGAAAACAATCCGGAAGTTATCTATGGAGGTTGCTATCAAGGAATTATTGAACAGTGGGTCAAGGCTAGTAATGAAGGCAAAGCCATCAAAGAATATCCTGAACTCTCTTTGAGCGGAATTCCGAAAAATTTCAAGTATAGGTACAACTGGAATGCTCCGATTATAGCTTCCCCTCACGACCCTTCTACGATCTATCATGCAGGAAACGTGGTATTCAAGACACGGGATGGTGGTATTAATTGGGAAGTAATAAGTCCAGATTTGACGCGTAATGATACCCTTCAGCAAGGGCCTGGAGGTGGGCCATATACGAATGAAGCAGCAGGTGGTGAGAATTATAACACACTCATGTACTTAGTGGAATCTTCTCATGAGCAGGGAGTGCTTTGGGCTGGATCGGACGATGGATTGGTACATATCACAAAAAATGATGGAGATAGCTGGAGTAACGTGACTCCATCAGGACTGGCTGAAGGCATTATCAATTCAATTGAAGTATCTCCGCATGATCCTGCGACTGCATATATCACCGTGATGAGATACAAGTTCAATGATTTGACTCCACATGCTTATAAAACGACGAACTATGGAAGCACATGGACCAAAATAACCAACGGGTTTGACGATCCAAATGGATTTGTAAGAGTGATCAGAGAAGATAAAAAGGTAAAAGGGTTGTTGTATGCAGGAACAGAAACAGGATTGTATGTTTCATTTAATGATGGAGCCAATTGGCAATCACTCAAAATGAATTTGCCTGTTGTTCCTATAAATGACCTGACTATCAGACAAAATGATTTGGTGGCGGCAACTGCTGGTCGTTCTTTTTGGGTACTAGATGATCTTGGGGCTATTCAGCAATCCAAAGGAATGTTCGGGGAGCAATTTGCTTTATACCAACCAAAAAAGGCTTATCGCATTTTTAGCGGAAGTGGTGAGAGTCCTTATACAGGGCAGAACCTAAAGTCAGGTGTAGCTTTTGATTATTATTTGCCGGAGGAATTAGCAGATAGTGTACAGTTGATAGCTGAAATACTAGAAGGAAATAATGTGATAAGAACCTATTCTAGTCAAAAGTCAAAAGGCTTTAAAAACTGGCCTGGAGGACCTCAAAAACCAGAAGTACTTCCTGCAAAGAAAGGCCTCAATCGATTTACATGGGATTTCGGTAGAGCAACACTTCCTGCGGTTGATAAAGTATTTGCCTATGGTAATTATAGTGGAGCTAGTGTAGGGCCTGGATCGTATACTATTAGAATGATCCTGAATGAGGATACATTAAGCACTGTTTGTAATGTGTTAGCTAACCCATCCATTGATGCAAGCGCTAGAGATTATGAAGCACAGCAATCTATGATGAAGTCCATTGAGGGAACAGTAAGGGATATGCATGAAAGTGTAAACATGATGCGTTCAGCAAAGAAACAACTCAATGGATATCAGCGGCTATTAAAAGGAAATGATGAAGCAGAAGTATTGATTGATACAGCCAAGTCATTGGTGAAAAAGATAGAGAAGTGGGAAAACAATCTTATTCAACCAAAACAGAAAACCTTTCAAGATGTAATCAATTTTCAAAATCAATTGAATGCAGAGTTTATGCAGTTAAAAGGCTTTATAGATAATGCTGATCCAAGAATTACCTCCGGAGCAAAAGAGCGATTTAGCGATTTGAATAAACAATGGAAGGGTTTCGTTGATCAGCGAAAGCAATTGATAGATGTAGAACTTGCAGCGTTCAATCGATTGTATGAAGAATTAGATTTACCAGCTGTGATTTTGAAGAAATAG
>JBGCFL010000184.1:0-3427 GCA_045106975.1 Ekhidna sp.
ATCAATCTTTTGAAAGAAGAGGGCATTGAGCGAATGGATGCCTTCATAGCCCTTACTGAAAACTCCGAAACCAACATCATGTCCTCCCTAGTGGCTAAGAATAATGGTGTGGGTAAAACAGTGGCAATGGTGGAGAACGTGGACTACATCCATCTTTCCCAAAGCATAGGAATTGATACCCTGATTAATAAAAAGCTAATCGCTGCGAGTTTCATTTTCAGATACATCAGAAAAGGTGAGGTGATCAATGTTACCAGTATTCATGGTGTAGATGCAGAAATTTTAGAATTTGAAGTAGGAGAAAATGCTAAGATTCTAAAAAATCAACTCCGATATTTAGATTTCCCTAAAACAGCCATTGTTGGTGGTGTCATTCGTCAAGGAAAAGGAATTGCTGTTAGAGGTAATTTTGAGTTTGAACCAAAAGATAGGGTGGTTGTCCTTTCTAAACCTGAGTGCATTAGAAAAGTGGAAGGTTACTTCAAATGACGAAGAGGTTTAACTACAAGGTAATCCTCAAAGTGATTGGCACATTGCTCATGATCAATGGTGCCTTCATGCTAACATGTATTCCGTTCAGTCTCTATTATGGTGGAAACGACCTAAATGCCCTACTAATTTCTTCTGCTATAACAGCCTTAGCAGGATCTATTCTTTGGGTTTTTACTAAAAACAATAAAAGCAATGAACTAAGAAAAAAAGATGGTTACTTGATTGTAGCTATGGGTTGGTTATCCATGTCATTCTTTGGCTCCCTGCCCTACATGCTTAGTGGAGCCATTCCCGACATCACCAATGCTTTTTTCGAAACTCTCTCTGGCTTTTCCACCACTGGAGCATCTGTGATCTCAGATATCGAATCCGTTGACAAAGGCATTCTCTTTTGGAGAAGTTTGACACAATGGATTGGAGGAATGGGAATCATTGTACTCACTATTGCCATATTACCTCTTTTAGGGATTGGAGGAATGCAGCTTTTCGTTGCAGAGGCACCCGGAATTTCTCCAGACAAACTTCAGCCTAGAATAAAAGAAACGGCCAAGAGACTTTGGATCATCTACATAGGACTCACCGCCACAGAATTAGTACTCCTTTGGGCAGGTGGAATGACTTTTTTTGACGCCATCAATCATAGTTTAACAACTATGGCCACTGGAGGATTCTCCACCAAAAACGCCAGTGTCGCCTACTTCCATGATCCATTCATTCAGTATGTCATCATCTTTTTCATGTTCCTAGCTGGTACCAACTTCACCATGACTTATTTTGGATTACATGGTCAGTTCAAAAAAGTATTGAACAATGAAGAGTTTCGGTTCTACCTCATATTTAGTTTCGTAGTTTCAATCACAATAGGATGTATTATATACAGTCTCGGACATGATACACTTGAAAAATCTATAAGAGACGCACTATTTCAGGTAGTCTCGTTGGTGACAACAACAGGGTTTGTAACCCACGATTACACATCGTGGACTCCTTTCATAACATTGATTTTCTTCCTCCTCATGTTCACTGGTGGATCCGCAGGATCAACAGCAGGAGGTGTGAAACTTGTTCGTCATATTCTTCTGATCAAAAACAGCGTTATAGAGCTAAAACGACTTTTGCATCCTTCTGCTATTATACCTGTGCGATTCAATGGAAAAGCAGTTAGTAGAGATATCACGTTTAATGTTCTGGCATTCATTATGATCTATATTTTGATCTTCTGTATTGGATCACTTGCTGTCTCTGCCTTTGGGTTAGATTTTAAAACTTCTCTTGGTGCAGTAGCCACTACATTAGGAAATATTGGGCCAGGAATTGGCCAAGTTGGACCCGTTGATAATTTTGCTTATCTGCCTACAGGAGTCAAATGGATTCTCTCATTCTTAATGCTATTAGGTCGATTAGAATTATTTACCATTATGATTCTGTTTACTCCTTATTTCTGGAGAAAAGTTTAATGCATCTCATTTCTTTCCTTCATCTTTGAGTCATTGAGAATCCTATGATGATTAAATAGTTATCTAAAGGGTCACAAAGTAAAACCTTATTATAATTCAACTCTAGTTGATAGAAAATTGATATGAATATCCTCAGCTACATTATCTGGACTACTAACCCAGACATTTTTACCATTCCAGTTCTTGACAATCCTCTGAGATGGTACGGAGTGCTCTTTGCTCTAGGTTTCATTATTAGTCAACAGGTCATTTTATGGATTTTTAAAGCAGAAGGTAGACCTGAAAAACATGTAGAAAGTATCACTGGATATATGGTCATAGCAACAATTGTTGGAGCAAGACTTGGCCATTGCCTGTTTTACAATCCTTCTTACTATTTAGCCAACCCGTTAAAAATATTGATGGTATGGGAAGGTGGACTGGCAAGTCATGGCGGAGCATTGGGTATTTTCTTAGCGGTTTATCTCTTCTGCAGAAAATATAATTACTCTTACTTATGGATGGCTGATAGGTTAGTCATTGTGGCAGTACTCACAGGCACAATGATTAGAACAGGTAACTTATTCAACTCCGAAATGGAAGGAACTCCTACAAAATCCGAAATGGGTGTTGTCTACGCTAGAGCAGCTTATGACGTATTAAACTATAATGATGAAAAAATAGACAAAGTCTGGTTTGAGCAAGGTGGTGAAATGATTAGCAATGAGGCTGGATTAGTTCCTGTGACGGCCTTTATTCAATACAATAGAGGAGTAAAACTTGAATTAGCAGATAAAAATTTCATTGAAAATAGAGTAAAAGGAGCGCTTGATACATACACTGAGGTCAATCAGCATGTTGATTTTGGGAAAGGCTCTTTGAACTACAAAATCTATGAAAAAGACGGTAGAGAGATAGTAGAGATTGCTGCTTTAGGAACGGTAAGGCATGCTTCCCAATTATATGAAGCCTTCTATTGCTTAGTACTTTTTATAGTTATGTTTTGGTTGTGGCACAAAAAACGAGATGTATTGCCACAGGGGTTCAATTTTGCTGTATTTCTGATCGTTCTCTGGGGACTTAGGTTTGTTGATGAATTCTTCAAAATGAATCAAGAAGCGTTTGAAGAAGGGATGACACTGAATATGGGACAGATATTGAGCATCCCACTTGTTTCTGCTGGAGTCGTCCTAATGATCTGGATATACCAAAGAGAGAAGAAAATGAGTGATCTGTAAGTAGTCCAGATTTGAGATCCTTCACTATGTTCAGGATGACACTCTGATTTTCTTTTGGGAAGAATTAGCAACTAATTTACCAAGATCTTAATTCCGTGCTGTCATGCTGAGGTACGAAGCATCTCTAGGCAACTTATTTTATGAAATACTTCACGTGAATTAGAAGAGTATTGCGATTTTAGGCTGCTCAATTCAATTTCATCAACTTTACGAACTCGCAGATCCTTCAAGTTACTACCGCCTAAAAAATGTCACTTTTCC
>JBGCFL010000185.1:0-31659 GCA_045106975.1 Ekhidna sp.
CAGAATTCGCTTAGCCCTGTCCATGAGCAGCTCCTTCCAACTTCTCCGTTGCATGGCGAACCAAACGCCCATTCCTGAGACAAAAAAGAGTAAGGGTATCCTCCAAATGTTGAGCATGGACATAGGAGTCCAAATAGCCTCTATTGATTCACTATTCTGAATAAAACCAATAAGAACGCCCCAAGGCTGAAATCCTATTGCTATGTGATAAATTAATAATAATCCTATAGCGATGACTCTCAACCAGTCAATATCATATCTTCTTTCTGTCATGATTTTTGTGTTCTTTTTGTAAAATGTTAATCGAAGAATTCCCCCTTTGGAGGGGGATTAAGGGGAGGTTCACTTTTTTGATATTTGTGAACTCGTTTCACTCGTCAGGAATGACTTTCCTAGTTAAGGTTCTTTAGTTAGGTAGCTTTCAATTACTTGCCTTAATCATTTCCACAATTACTGGACGAGTACTTTCTATTCGTTCATAATCCAGCTTAAGTCCGAACGGTCCCAAGTCCTTGCTCATCTGATCGTAAAATGGCTTAACATCTGCGAATGGGCCTGAAATAGATTCCATAGCAGTGGATCCATAGTTGTTTCTGATGGAGGTATCGGCACCTTTCTTTAATAGCATCTTTACAATGTCAGTTCTGCAGAAAAATGCAGCAGAATGTAAAGGAGTAGATCCGTCTCCACTTTTGATGTTTAAATCAGCCCCAGCTTCTATGAGCAATTTTGCAACTTCAGTTTTGTTGAAGATACAAGTTATAGTGAGTGGTGAGGAGCCGTATTCATCTTTTTCATTGAGATCAGATTTTGTAGCTATATGAGCTTTCATCAATTTCACATTTCCCATAAAAGCAGCTTCGTGTATGGAGCCTTCAGGTTTAGACTCTTCTGATTTCTGTCCACTTGATTCACACGATGTAATCAAGAGTATTAGAAGGATAAATGTATTAGTAATCAAGTGATTTTTCTTTTGTAGATTTTTCATTCTTTTTTCGTTTTGTTTTGATGAAGCAAAGCTCAGAAAGGATAGCTAGCGTGAATAAATAGCTATGAAGCAATCAATGTCAATCATGCTGTTTTCTTGTGAATTATGATTCAGCGATATAAACTATGATGCAACAAGGGCTTTTGGGATTGTTAGTGGCCATTAAATTGACGATCATTGTGGCTGCTTAAATGGCTCAATATATGATTGATTTTCTCCATCCGTCAGATGATTTTCTTCAAAAAGTGATTGAAGAAATTGAGCGTAATCTATCCGATGAGCATTTTGAAGTTCCTGATTTAGCGGACGCTCTAAATATGAGTAGATCTAGTTTGCTAAGAAAAGTCAAAAGTGCTTCTGGATTGTCTGTCAGTGTTTTCATTCGTAAAGTAAGATTGCATCATGCCAAGCAATTATTGAGTGATGATTCCTTCACTTCGTCTGAGGTTTCTTTTAAAGTGGGCTTCAACAGTACATCCTATTTCACTAAGTGTTTTAGGGAGGAGTTTGGGCATACGCCAGGAGAGAAAGCACCACAAGAAGAGGTAACCAGTCCACCTGAAATTGAATCTGGACGAATCAATAAGATGACCGTTGCTGGGCTTGTTGTTTTGTTGGTAATGATTTCGGTTTTGGTTGTATTTCAAAACCTGAGTGAGTCTAGTACAGCATCAGAACCACTTCAAAAAACCATTGCGGTATTACCATTTAAGAATGACAGTGATGACTCATCCAACACCCATATTGTGAATGGATTGATGGAGTCTATATTGGATAATCTACAAAGAATAGAAGATCTAGATGTGACGAGTAGAACATCGGTAGAGAAATACAGAGATGCTAACAAGACCATTCGTGAGATCTCTGATGAACTTGAGGTCAATTATTTTGTAGAGGGCAGTGGTCAGAAAGTTGGAAATCAAATTATGTTAACTATTCAACTGATAGATGCACGTTCTGATAAACATCTTTGGTCTCAGCAGTATAAGAGGGAAGCGAAAGATATTTTTAAGCTTCAGACGGAAGTGGCTATGAAAATAGCGAGTAAGATAGAAGCTATTATTACTCCAAAGGAGAATGAGCTGATAGAGAAAATACCTACAGAAAATCTTGTTGCTTATGACTACTTTCTTCAAGGAGCTGATTTACTTAATCGAGCTGATGGAAATGAAATGATATGGAGTGCGATTGATCTTTTCAATAAAGCTATTGAGGAAGATATAGGATTTGCAAAACCATATGCTTACATAGCTATTTGTTATTATTACCTCGAAATTTTTCAGGCAGAGAAAAAATACGGACAGGAAATAAACACCTATGCCGATAAAGCTTTTTTATATGACCCTGAGTTACCGGAGAGTTTATTAGCCAAAGGACTTTTTTATCAGCAAGATGCTCAATATCAATTGGCCATCACTTACTTTCAGAAGGTGTTAGATTTTAGTCCCAATGAGACGAGGGTTCATAACTTCTTATCGGAAATTTACACCTATCACATTCCAAACACAGAAAAATACCTCATACACGCTATTCAAGGTATAAAGTCAGCAGTGGCAGAGCAAGATTCTACTTTGGCAAGTAATACATATTTGCATTTGAGTAGTGCATTGGCTCAAAATGGATTCATTCGTGAAGCTGAAAGCTATGTGCAAAAGTCAATTAGTCTTAATCCTGAGAATCTATTTTCTCAATACTTAGCTATCTATATTCAGCTTGCACAAAATTTTGATTTGAAAAGAACTCGTGCGGACTTAAAAAGTGTTTTGCGTAAAGACACATCTCGCTTAGACATCATTCAAGAGATAGCTAAGGTCAACTATACCTTGGAGAACTATGAGGAGGCATGGATTTATTATAAGAAATTCTTGGAGCTAAAAACGATGTGGGGACTTGATATTTATAATAATCAGGATATCAATATCGCTTATGTTTTGGAACAGCTTGGAAGGGAAGAAGAAGCAGATGTTTTTTATTCGCGTTTCTTAAACTACGCTCAAAATGATGTAACGATATATAAAGACTTACATTTTAGTTCTTATTACGCAGCAAAGGGAAAAGTTGATGAAGGGATTGATTATTTAAAGGCTTTTACAAAGCAGAGCGATTATCAATATTGGATTGTTCTTTTCTTGGATGAGGATCCTGTGATGAAGAGACTTTCATTACATCCTGATTACGAAAAAAACATGAAACTGATAGAAGAGAATTTTTGGTCAAGCCATAGAAAAATTAAGGCCTTATTGTCTGAAGAAGGGATTATTTAAATGATCTAAGAGATATTAATGAATCATTTTGACGCTCATATTCCTCCGCTATTCGGTTTAGATAGATTTAGCCAAAAGGCGGAAACCAATTCATTTTATATCGAAAAATTTAAACCGCATTTAGTTAGGCATAAATTTGTAAGCAAGCCTCATAGTCATGATTTCTATCTGCTTCTTTACACAACAAATGGAGGAGGAAATCATACTATTGATTTTAGAGACTATCAAGTAGATTCTAATTGCTTTTTCTTAATGACTCCTGGTCAAGTTCATTCTTGGGATCTAAGTCCCGAAACGGACGGTTTTATTATTTTTTTTCATCGTGAATTCTATCAAATGCAATTAAATAATAATAGTCTGATAGAGTTTCCGTTTTTTGATTCTTTGAATGCAAATCCGGTAATTCAACTTCCATCCTTAGAACCCTCTATTGATTTTATCATTAGAGAGATGGACGAGGAGTTTAAGAAAGATATTGTTGATCTTAGGGTTTTGAGGAGCTATTTAGATGTCTTATTGTTAAAACTAGCAAAGGTCTATCCCGTCAAAAATACGGAAGTTGATACCATAGGTTCAACTCAGAAAATGAGAAAATTAGAACAACTGATTGATCAAAACTTCATTGAGTTAAAGCAACCAAATGATTATGCGAAGTTGCTAAATATTTCACCATCTTATTTAAATAGCCTTTGTAAGAAAGGTGTTGGACAAACATTATCTAGTCTAATTTCAGATCGACTGATTTTAGAGGCAAAACGCTTGTTAACATTTGCTGATTTAAATGTTAATCAGATCGCAGATCAATTGAAATTTTCATCTACATCTTATTTTATTCGCTTTTTCAAGAAACATGTGGGACAAAATCCTGAGAAATTTAGAGAATATCTAAATCGTGCTATTCAATAGATAAATCGTCTTACAGAAAATAGATCTATTGGTATTTACTTTGAAGAAGTATAAATACAAAGATATGTTAGCTTGGTTCGTTAGTGTTTTTCAAGGGAAATGTCCGAGATGTCGTAAAGGCAAAATGTTTCCGGAAGGCACTTTATATAATCCCTCGAAGTTTGGTAAAATGAAGGACAGGTGCTCCGAATGTAATCAATCCTTTGAGCCTGAGCCTGGCTACTACTTTGGAGCGATGTTCATTAGTTATGGAATAAATACTTTTTACTTCATAGCTGTTTGGGCGTCTTTCGCATGGCTATTTGAAGAGATAGTCACTCTACATCTTCTTCTTGCATTGAGTGTGGTTATTTTAATGCTTTTTCCTTTGACTTTTAGATGGTCAAGAGCACTTTGGATTAGTATACTCGTTCGTTACAAGGGTAATTACTCTTGATAAGGTTGTACTGACTTTACAGCTATTCGTTTAGCTTTTAATGGGAAGCTCAAGTATGAATGTAGTGCCTTTGTCTAGTTCACTTTCTACTTCAATAGAGCCTTTGTTTAAGGAGATGAAATCGTAAACAAGTTTCAATCCTAGGCCAACTCCTTTTTCTCCAGAAGTGCCTTCGGTAGATTTACCTTGAAACATTTCGAATAGATTATTAATTTTTTCGCATTCAATTCCGACTCCTTCATCTATGAATTTGATACAGATTTTCTCACCAGACATGAATGAATCAATACGAATTGATTTACCTGACTCTGTAAATTTTATAGCATTACTCATCAAGTTTCTGAACACGGTCTTCATGCAATTTTCATCAGCATACATTATGTGGTCTTTCGCTGTATTATTAATTGCTTTTATTTCTTTTCCTCCTAGTTGAGTGGCAAAAAGATCAATGGTTTCATTTACTAAGCCTGAAATATTCACCATTTTAGGTGAATATGGTATGTTGTTTTTTGTTTGTAGCGCCCAATTTAAAAGATTATCTAACAGCCGAGTCATGTTTTGCGAAGAGTCTTTTGCCATCTCAATTAGCATTGCCATTTTATCGTGGTTCTTCTGCTTTAGATGCATGTCCAGTAGGTAGGTAGTAGAACTGTATTGTCCTGCCAAACTTTTCAAGTCATGAGATACAATGGCGAAAAATTTATCTTTAGTTTCTACTGCTTCTTCTAATTCAACTTTAGTCTTATTCAGACTTTCTACTGCAATTTCTAATTGATCTTTTTGATTCCTAACATCTTTATTAAGTTTTTTTAACCGTTTGTTAGCTTCTTGCTTTAGTTGTTTTTTTCTGAACTGAATAGTGCCAATTACGATGGACAATAGAGTGATAACACCAACTCCATATAACCAAAGTTCTTGATTATGATTGGTTTCTTTCTGTAAATCAGATTGCACTCTAAGAAGCTGAATTTCTTTTTCATTTTGAGCTATCTTAAAACTCTCTTCCAGTTTTGTGATCTCTTGTATTTTTGCCTGATTAAACATGCTATCCTTAACAGCAGAGTATTGAGTATAGAAATTATAAGCTTGATCAAAAACTCCAAGTTTTTTGTAGTTGTTAGATATGATGAGAGCAGCATTCTTTTGATTTTCTAAATAACTAATCTGCCTAGATATTGATAGTGTTTTTAAAGCATACTCATTGCTCATTTTTAGCAATCCTTTTTTCTGATACACTTCACTAATTCCTCTAGTGCTATAGGTGACTATACGCGGAATGTTGAGACGTTCTGTAATCTTTAATGCTACTAGATAATTTGATAATGCCTTATCTAGCTGCTCTTTAGCTTGATAGACATCTCCCTGAGTGTTTAGCGCTATTGGGTAAAGAAGATTGTCGGGCTCATCTATATAATTATCTATGACCTTTTGTAAACTGAGTAGTGCTTGATCATACTTTTGGATCATAAAGTAAGTTCTGCCAATGTTGGCATTTGCTCTGGCAATGTTAAACGAATCACCGAGCCTTTCATACATTTCAATGGTCTTCTGATAATATGCTAGCGAGTTCTCATGTTGTCCCTGCATATTGAAGGTGTTGGCTAATGTATTGTATGCTTGTGCAATACCTTGATCGTTTTCAATGTCTTGAAAGATGGTTAATGATTCTTTAGCGTATTTTAATACCTGCGGATAATTCGCTTTCATCCAATAAGCACTACTTAAACCGTTTAGAGCCCATGCCTTTTCATAAGCAATTTTCAATGTATTTGCCAAATCTAGAGCTCTGTTTGCAATAGCAATAGAAGAATCCGGATTGGTTGATCGATACGTGTAGGCTAGTTCATTCATTAGTCTCACTCGAATGCTATCAAGTGACTTATTGGCCTCAATTTGAGAGACTAAACTATCAATGGTCTGCTGTTGAGCAGTTGAAAATAGTGTGGTAATTAGACATAGAAGTGAGAATGTGATACGCATCAGGTATGAATATACAAATGTCGATTTGGTATTGCAATTAATATGAAAATCTTTGCAGTAATAATCAGTTTTTAACAAAAATTTTGTTGCTGTTAGGATGATGAATGCGATACAAATAATAGTTAATTCCATCCTTCAATCCTACATTAGGAACCAAGATGGTATTCGCTCTAGCAGCCTTCATTACCTCCGTATAAATATTGGAAGCAGGGACTATTACATCTGCTCTATCAGTATTTAGTTGTAGCTGATTAATTCTATCCTCGAGCGTCATGTCTCTCAGCATTCTTTGCGTTTTAGTTAAGTCGTTTAGACTCATCTCGCCTGCTTTCTTAGAACCTGATGCAAGGTGATATAATTTATTTATGTTACCACCAGTTCCAATGGCTGTTATCTTTTTGCCTTTTTGAAAAGCATAAGTTTTCACCCACTCTCTTATTTCTTCCCAATCCTCTTGTCTATCTCTTCCCTCTAGGGTTCTGACAGAACCCAGTCTGAATGAATTGGAATAAATCTTCACATGATTTTCGTAAACATTAAGCTCAGTGCTACCGCCACCTACATCTATGTGTATATAGTGATCGTTATCAAGAGAAATGAGAATAACATCATTGATTATTTGGGCTTCCTTTTCTCCTGAGATAATACTAATAGAAAGATCCAACTCATCTTTAACCTTATCAAGAAGTTCTTGGCCATTTTCAGATTCTCTCATGGCAGAGGTAGCACACCCGTAAAAGGCATCTACATCATAGAGGTCTATTAAGTTTTTATAAGCCGTCATTAGCTTAATAAATCGCTTTTGATTGAAAGAGCTGATGCTTCCAGTAGAAAAAACATCATGACCCAATCGCAAAGGGAAACGGACATATTCCAGTTTTTTGAAAGTAATGACTTTCTCGTACTCAATCACCTTGGTGATCTGGAGTCTTACTGCATTAGATCCTATGTCAATCGCTGCTAATTTCATGATTTTGCAAAGGTAAAATTTGCTAGGAATAAATTTCTGATATATTTGTAACACTTATCAAGAAAGACCGAGGGAAGGGCCCGTTGACGTCTTAGCAACCTAGCCATTTGGTGTTCGGTGCTAACTCCCTTCTTCCGATAAAAGGAAGAAAAGATGAGACCAATTCCAGCCGGAACTTTCTCTGATAGGTAAAAACAAGATCAGAGAATGAAACAAATTTCAGACATACTAAAAGAAAGAATACTTGTCCTTGATGGTGCCATGGGGACTATGATTCAACGGCATAGCTTGGAGGAAAATGATTTTAGAAACGAATCATTAAAAGACCATGCAAAATCCTTAAAGGGAAATAACGACCTTCTTTCTATTACTCGTCCTGAAATAATAAAAGACATTCACTCGCAATACTTTGCAGCTGGAGCTGATATAGCTGAAACCAATACTTTTTCCTCTACAACAATTGCTCAAGCGGATTATGGATTAGAACATCTCGTATATGAGTTGAATTATCAATCTGCAAAAATTGCAAAAGAGTCTGCTGCTGAGTTCACTGCAAAAGAGCCTAATAAACCTCGCTTTGTAGCAGGATCAATAGGTCCAACCAACAGAACAGCTTCACTGTCTCCAGATGTAAATGATCCAGGATTTAGAGCAGTCAGTTTTGATGATTTGAGAGAGGCCTACAAACAACAAGTTGAAGCGCTTGTTGATGGAGGAGTAGATATGCTTTTGGTAGAAACCGTATTTGATACACTGAATGCGAAAGCAGCACTCTTCGCTATTGATGAAGTAAATAGAGAAAGGCAATTAAAGGTTCCAGTAATGGTTTCGGGTACTATTACAGACGCATCTGGTAGAACACTTTCAGGTCAAACCACCGAAGCTTTTCTGATATCAATATCACATATGAATTTATTGAGTGTTGGCTTGAACTGTGCTCTTGGAGCAAAACAGCTAAGGCCATATTTGAAAATCTTGGCAGATAAATCTGAATTTAATGTGAGTGCCCATCCCAATGCTGGGTTACCCAATGAATTCGGAGAATATGATGAGACACCAGAATTAATGGCAGAACAAATCAAAGAGTTTTTAGACGATGGATTGGTGAATGTTATTGGAGGCTGTTGTGGAACTACACCTGAGCATATCTCAGCGATTGCAGATTTGTCAAGTCAATATCAACCAAGAATGAAGGAGGTAGTATTATGAAACCATTAATACTTTCTGGTCTTGAACCACTTATAGTCACACCCGAATCCAATTTTGTGAACATAGGAGAACGAACTAATGTGACTGGTTCCAAGCGATTTGCTAGACTCATTTTAGAGAATAAGTATGATGAAGCACTAGAAGTGGCACTTGATCAAGTGCGTGGTGGCGCTCAGATCCTAGATGTGAACATGGACGAGGGAATGCTAGATGGAAAAGCAGCCATGGTCAAATTTCTGCATTTGATCGCATCAGAGCCTGAAATTGCGCGAATTCCTATTATGGTTGATTCATCCAAATGGGAGATAATAGAAGCTGGGCTCCAATGTATCCAAGGAAAAGGAGTTGTGAATTCGATTAGTTTAAAAGGAGGGGAAGCTGAATTTAAAGAACAAGCAGCTAAAGTAAAGAGATACGGAGCGGCAGTTGTCGTAATGGCTTTTGATGAAAATGGTCAAGCAGACAGCTACGAACGCAGAATTGAAATATGCAAGAGAAGCTATAGAATATTAGTTGATGAGGTGAAATTTCCCCAACAGGATATCATTTTCGATCCTAATATTTTTCCAGTGGCTACTGGAATAGAGGAGCATAACAATAATGCCGTTGACTTTTTCGAGGGTACAAAATGGATTAAAGAGAACTTATCAGGAGCTAAAGTAAGCGGTGGAGTAAGTAACGTTTCCTTTTCATTTAGAGGAAATAATGTAGTGCGAGAAGCCATGCACTCTGCATTCTTATATCATGGTATTCAGGCAGGTATGGACATGGGTATTGTCAATGCGGGGATGATTGAAGTGTATGATGAAATACCAAAAGACCTGTTAGAGCATGTAGAGGATGTGCTTCTGAATAGAAGGGATGATGCTACCGAAAGGCTACTCTCTTTTGCAGAAAATGTAAAAGGAAGTGGAAAGCAGAAAGTGGAAGACTTGAGCTGGAGAGAATCATCTGTAGAAAAACGATTGTCTCATGCATTGATCAAAGGAATCATTGATTTTATTGATGAAGATACGGAGGAAGCAAGAGCGAAGTACAATAGTCCACTAAAGGTGATAGAGGGTCCATTGATGGATGGGATGAATATAGTGGGTGATCTTTTCGGGAATGGAAAAATGTTTTTGCCACAAGTAGTGAAAAGCGCTAGGGTTATGAAAAAGTCGGTGGCTTACCTGACTCCTTACTTGGAAGAGGAGAAAACAGCTGGAAGCAAGAAGGGAAAGATATTGCTAGCTACTGTTAAGGGTGATGTTCATGATATTGGAAAAAACATAGTAGGGGTGGTCATGTCATGCAATAATTTCGATATTGAAGACATGGGAGTGATGGTTCCTGCTGAAAAAATTCTAGATAGAGCCATTGAGGTAGAGGCTGACATCATCGGATTAAGTGGGTTGATTACACCATCTCTGGATGAAATGGTGTATGTGGCAGAAGAGATGTCAAAGAGGAAAATGAAGACTCCATTATTAATTGGAGGAGCAACTACTTCAAGAATTCATACAGCTGTTAAAATAGCTTCCAAGTACGATCAGACAGTTGTTCATGTGTTGGATGCATCCAAAAGTGTTGGGGTGTCTACGCAACTGTTGAGTGATAAAGCTCATGATTTTAGCAATACTATAAAGAAAGAATATAAAGACTTAGCAGAAGGACATGCGTCTAGGAGCGAGGCTAAGAATTACATCTCATTTTCAACAGCACAAAAAAACAAAGTAGCAATAAATTTTGATGAATTTGAAACTTGTGTCCCTGATAGTCAGGGTATTAAGACTTTTGTCAATTATGACTTAACTGAAATTAGGTCTTACATAGATTGGACGCCATTTTTTAATACTTGGATGTTGAAAGGAAAATATCCAGCCATTTTTGAGAATCCTACAGTTGGCGTAGAGGCGAAAAAACTATACAACGACGCTCAAGAAATGCTGGACGAAATCATTGAGAATAGTCAACTGGAGGCAAGAGCTGTTATAGGCTTATTTCCAGTCAGTTCTTCTGGTGATGATGTCACTGTGTTCAATGAAAATGGAAATCAAAAAGCACAATTCCACTTTTTACGTCAACAAGGAAAAAAGGCATCTGGAATTCCTAATCTTTCATTAGCAGATTTTGTGGCTCCTGAAAATGATTTTTTAGGAGGTTTTGCAGTTACTACTGGAATAGGAATAGAAAAGCTAATTGAAGAACATAAAAGCAATCATGATGATTATAAAGAGATCATGGTCAAAGCTTTAGCAGATAGATTGGCAGAAGCCTTTGCCGAACTGATGCATAGAAAAGTAAGAACGGAACTCTGGGGTTATTCTAAAAATGAAAACTTGACCAATGATGATCTGATAAAAGAAAAGTATCAAGGAATTCGGCCAGCTCCGGGTTATCCAGCGTGTCCTGATCATACAGAAAAACGCTTGCTTTTTGACTTGCTCGAGGTGGAAAAGAATACAGGTATTAAGTTGACAGAATCTTTTGCTATGTATCCTGCTTCCTCAGTAAGTGGATTTTATTTTTCTCATCCAGAATCAAAATACTTCGGGTTAGGAAAGATTGGGAAAGATCAAGTTCACAATTACGCTGAAAGAAAACAAATGAGTATTGAGGAGGTTGAAAAATGGCTTTCACCTAATCTTAATTACAAGTAATTTCCCTTTTGAAGAGGGTGTAAAGGACGAGCGATAGAGGGGGATGTAAAACGCAATGAAAAATAAATGAAAGTAACAGAACATATAAATAAAGCTGACTCAACGCTATTCTCACTAGAGATTATCCCTCCTAAAAAAGGAGATAGTATCCGAAATCTCTTTGATCAGATAGATCCATTGATGGAGTTTAAGCCTCCATTTATAGATGTGACTTATCATAGAGAAGAGTACGTCTACAAAGAGCGAGAAAATGGATTATTAGAAAAGAAGAGCATCAAGAAACGACCAGGAACTGTTGGGATCTGTGCCGCCATTCAAAACCACTATAAGATTGATGCTGTACCTCATATTATTTGTGGAGGATTTTCAAAAGAAGAAACAGAGAATGCACTAATTGACCTCAACTTTTTAGGTATTGACAATGTGCTGGCACTAAGGGGTGATAGTATTAAATCTGAATCGCAGTTTGTGCCAGAGCCCGATGGGAATGCATATGCTTCAGATTTGGTAGAGCAAATTTCTGGAATGAATCAGGGTGACTACCTAGACGAGGAATTGGGTAATGCCATTCCAACCAATTTTTGTATTGGGGTGGCTGGTTATCCTGAAAAACACTTCGAGGCACCTAATATGAATTTTGATCTAGAATGGTTGAAGAAGAAAGTGGATTTGGGGGCGGAGTATGTAGTCACTCAAATGTTTTTTGATAATCAAGTTTATTTCAAGTTTGTTGAGGATTGTAAGTCTATCGGTATCAATGTGCCAATTATACCAGGGATAAAGCCCATTGCTACGCATAAACATTTGACAACACTACCTAAGATCTTCAAAATTGATGTTCCAGAGGCGCTAGCTCAAGAAGTGGTGAAATGTAAAAACAATGAAGCTGTGCGAGAATTAGGAATTGAATGGGGGATACAACAATGCAGAGAGTTGGTAGAGGCAGGTGTTCCACTTCTTCATTTCTATAGTATGGGAAAATCTAATGCAATTCAGCGAATAGCAAGAGAGTTTTTCTAGCTTTACCAACCTATGAAAATCATTGAATGTCCTAGAGATGCCATGCAGGGGTTGCATGATTTTATTCCAACTGAAACGAAAATTGGTTACATCAATCAATTGCTGAAAGTAGGGTTTGATACTATAGACTTTGGAAGTTTCGTGTCTCCTAAAGCCATTCCACAGATGAAAGATACTGCAGAGGTTTTGAGTGGACTCGATTTGTCTTCTACTCAGTCAAAACTACTCGCAATCATAGCCAATGTGCGAGGAGCGAAAGACGCTTCTCAGTTTGATGAAATTAATTATTTAGGATATCCATTATCATTATCTGAAACGTTTCAAAAGCGTAACACAAACAGGACCATTGATGATGCATTTAATGACCTTTCTGAGATTCAAGAACTTGCTGATGACTTTGAAAAAACATTAGTGGTTTACCTATCTATGGGTTTTGGGAATCCATATGGTGATCCTTACGAAATGGATTATGTGGGTGAGTTTGTAGACAGACTAGATAGTATGGAAGTTTCTGTTATATCGTTAGCAGATACTATTGGTGTCTCTAATCCGACTAATATTTCTACGCTGTTTCAAACTATTATTCCCAAGTTTCCTCATGTTGAGATAGGAGCTCACCTACACACAACACAAGAGACAACTCGTGAAAAAATAGATGCAGCTTATCAGTCTGGTTGCAGGAGAATAGACGGAGCTATCATGGGATTTGGTGGTTGCCCAATGGCTAAAGATGACCTGACTGGAAATATGGCTACAGAGCGCATCCTAGATTATTTCAAATCTGAAGGTGTAGACACAGGGTTAAACATAGGAGAATTTGAGAAAGCTATGGCGCATGCCAAGTCAGTTTTTAATTAATCAACCTAGTATGTGGTAGCCGCCATCTACATGTCTTACTTCACCCGTGATTCTATTTCCGCTTCTAAAAAGATGAACTACTTCATTCGCTAAATCTATTGGTAGGGCATTGCCAAGGGGACTTTTTGAGTTTGAAAAATCAAAGTGATCTGTTGTTAAAGTTGCTCCTCCAGCCTTACTGTTTAGGAATGGGGAAAAGCGTATCGCATTTATTCTAGCTTGGTGACTTCTCCCCAGCTCAACAGCTAGTTCTTTGGTTATTCTCTCTAATGCAGCTTTTGCTATAGAGATATTTTTGTATGGGTGGAAGGCACTTCTCTCAGCAGCTATGTAGCTTAGTGAGACTACAGAAAAACCTCTATTGAGGGCATCTGAATTTAGTAGACTTCTGCTAAGTGAAATGAGAGAATATGCTGATACTTTCATGGTGTCACAAAACTCATTAGCAGTTACATCTAATACATTCTTAACGCTTTTATTCCTAATGGTCTTGTCCATAGCGATAGAGTGCAGGAAACCATCTAATTTTATTCCTGACTGTTCTAATTCTTTAGCAAAACCAATTGTGCTTTCTTCAAGACTGACATCTAATTTGAATCTTGCTATTTCTTGCCCAAGCTCGGAAATGACAGCTTGTTCAAAGTCTTGATAATTTTTGTCTAGATAGCTCATAGCCCTATCTGATAGCCCTTTATGATGTTCTGTGAAACCTAGTCCAGCACATACTACTTTTCCACCTTGATTGATTATCTCTTTAGCGATCGTGCATGCTAAAGAGTTGGAATCTGAAATTCCTGTGATTAAGAATGTTTTGTTTGGCAACATAGAATATTGATTTAGAATTGATAAAGTGCAGTTCCCCAAGTCCAGCCAGCCCCAATGGCTGCAAAAACAATTTTGTCACCTGATTTTATTGTATTGCTTTTTAGACTTTCATCCAACAAAATCGGAATCGTTCCTCCAGAAGTATTAGCATATTTATCCATATTGGTAAGTACCTTCTCAAAAGGAAATTCGAGTGTTTTGGCTACATGTTTCAAAATACCAATACTTGGTTGGTGTGGGACTATGTAATCAATAGACTCCTTAGTCCAATCATTGTCATGAAGTATTTTTTCTATTGCTTTTGGCAATGCTTCAGTGGCTTTGTTAAAAACCTCTTTTCCGTTCATTTGGAAGTAATGTAGTCCTTCGTCTATTGTTTGATGGCTAGCCGGATTCTCAGAACCCCCAGCAGGAATGCTGAAATGCATTTTCCCTGTTCCATCAGTATTTAGCTGAAAATCTATAAAACCCTTTTTTTTCTCTGTTGTGCTAAGGAGAACTGCTCCTGCACCGTCTCCAAAAAATACGGAATCTCTTCGTTTCCAATCCGTAATTTTAGAAAACGTGTCTGCGCCAATTACCAAAACATTTTCATACTTCCCAGTAGATAAAAATTGATGTCCAATTGAGATAGCAAATAAAGCACCCGAGCATACTGCTGAAATATCAAATGCAACAGCATTAAAAGCTTCAATTTTTTCTTGTATAAAGCAAGCGCAAGAAGGAGCTAACCTGTCAGGAGTAGCTGTAGCAACTATTATAAGGTCGAGCTCTTTAGCTGTTAAATCTGCATCTTGCAGTGCATTAATCGCAGCTTTAGCTCCTAAGTCACTAGTGGTCTCGCTTTCATCAGCAATACGTCTCTCTTTTATACCTAAGTTGTTGAATATCCATTCATCAGAAGATCCAATTTTTTTAAAGTATTTGTTGGGTAATTTTTTATCAGGGGTATACGAACCTGTTCCCTTTATGTAGACATTATTAAGACCTCTTTTTACACTCATTCCCAATTGGTTTTCAACAAAATTTCGGGAAATATAGAGGTGATTTTTTAGGTGATTGTAGTCAAAATAATATTTTTAAAAATAGCTTATATTAATTGTGATAATTTCAATATTAAGTAATTATTAATCTATTAAATATGGTATTTTTAATAAAAAACAATAGGAAATTACGTTGTAGATAATGCTATTTCGATGAAACTTGATCTTTTAATTACTACCTACTATTTCTAGTTGCTCTGCTCTCTTTCTTCGGAGCTCTTTACGACGTTTTATTTTCGCTTTAAACTTATTGTTTCGATACTTCTTCAATTGAATTAAACCAAATCGAGTTATGTAATAAGTAAGAATAGCTAAAGGAATGGATACGAATAGATTTCCTACGACAAGTCTTTTTACAAAATCAACAAAAAGGGTTAGCCATTCCCATTGAAATTCTTGAATAGTTTCTGATGGGAAAATGATTTTTCCAGCTCTTAAACTCAGCCAGTAGATAGGAATGACAGTAAAAGCATTCCATATAGCTTGACTTAATGCGAGAGCTATTCTGTCTAAAGACTTAAAAATAGCAGCTATGAATAGAGTAATAAAAACCGAAACGCCCGGTGTAGGAAATACAGCTATAAAAGAGCCAATAGCCATACTAATGGCAATATTGTGATCTGAACTTTTCGAAACCATCACCTTGATAAAGTTTCTTTTCAGTTTTAACCAAAAATTAGTCAAGCGTTGTTTGATCATTTCTATTTCAGAGCAATAAGAGATACAAAGTTAATTCAATTGATGTCTTTAATTGAAGTGTTTCTTTTTTGTTAAAAGAGATATCATTTGAACTATAATGAAAGCAAAATGTTGATAAAATTGATTTTAAAAATTAATAGACTAACTGTCTTGTCCACCTATTTCTTCAATTTCTCGATCTAGCTCACCCCATTCATCAAACTTAAGCTCATCTTGCTCTTCAATATCTTCCTTTTTACCAATCAGTCCTGTGGTCATAATTACACTTGTAGCTAAGATGACGATAAGAAGAATAGATTGATTAAAATCCTCGTCCATAAACTGTGCAGGTATGGAAAAGAAAAGTAGAACTGTGATGAGTCCCCTAGGGGCAATCCAAAGTTGAGGAGTAATACTCTTTCTGACAATTAACTTTAATAACAAGAAACGCAATACATAGGTGATTGCAAGAACAGCTAACGCTAGGTAAATAGACTGAAGATCACCAATGCCAGAGAAATCCAGCGTCATTCCGAAGATTACAAAAAAGAAAGTTCTAACCACAAAAGCTGTTTCCATCGTGACTACATGGAAGTCTTCTGTGATATGGTCTAGTGCATCAGGTTTGATCAGTTTCTTTAGTTTTCCTTTAAAAAAGATTTCGTAATTGTTCAAAACAAGTCCGAACACCATAATGATAAGAAGAGAAGACAGGTGGAATAACTTTCCAGTGGAATAGAGTAATATTAATATGGCGATTAGAAAAAACAGTTTGACTTTTGACTGTAGCTTTTGAAGAAGCAATACCATCAAATAGCTAATCACTAATGAAAGGACTATCGTTAAAAAAATGCTACTGGATACATCCATTACAATTTCCCTAGTGTTTTCGGCTTCAGCACCGCCCAAAACAAAATAGAAGAACATGATGCCCAAAATATCTGAAAAGGTACTTTCATAGATCATGAATTCACGCTTTTCATCTAGTAAAGACGAAACACTAGGTATAATTATAGCGCTACTCAGTATAGACAATGGAATGGCGTATATCAATGATTTCAGAAAATCGTCAAACAAGAAAATATTAAAAACATAAGCAATACCGAGTGCAGTGCCAATTAAGGCAATTAGAGCTATAACAAATGATTTAATGAGAAGGGGTTTCTTTTCTCTTTTCAGTTTTAAATCCAGAGCTGCTTCCAGTACAATCATGATAAGCCCAACTATGCCAAGTAGCTCTAGAGCCTCCATGATATAATTAGTAACATCAATATTTAACGTATTGAGCAGTTTCTGGAATGCAACACCAAGACCTATCAACAAGAGGACACTTGGGATTTTAGATTTCTCAGATACAAAATTGAAAAAGAAAGAAATAATGATAATAAGCGATATGGCTATTGTTTCCGTATAGGCATTTAAGTATTCCATCTATTTTTCTTGTTCTTGATTTTAGTCAAAGACTAAGTTCACACAATTTGTTTGAATCTATGTGAGCTATTCCCGTTAACTTGGTCTTGTGTTTAGTTGTCGAAGTTATTGCTTTATTGGTTACTTGGGTAAAAATTAGTGGCATATGATGCATGCAACTTTCGTAGTTCTTTTATGTTAGTGTTTTTGGAATTAAAATCAAGTCAACACTGTAGTTGATAAAAAATCTTTTGATGGCAAAAATCAAAAAATTCGGAACATTAGGAGGTGTATTCGTCCCTTCCATTCTGACCATTTTGGGCGTAATCATGTATATGAGATTGCCCTTTATTGTTGGTGAAGCTGGTCTGTGGTTAACACTCGGAATTATCGTGGTGGCACATGTTATTTCCATTACCACAGGACTTAGTATTTCATCCATGGCTACTGATAAAAAAGTAGAAGCCGGAGGTCCATATTATATTATCTCAAGAAGTCTTGGTTTACCAATTGGCGGAACGCTGGGGTTGGCACTTTTCGTAGGGTTATCATTTAGTATTAGCTTATATCTCATTGGTTTTTCTGAAAGTTACTTGCCTTTTATGGGCTATGAGGCCAATATAAAAAACATTCGTATCGTTGGTTCTTTAGCACTTCTAGTGCTAACCACGATTACTTTTATAAGTACTTCGCTAGCAATCAGAGCTCAATTTTTCATTCTTGGAGCAATTGCTCTATCTGTTATCTCTATCCTTTTTGGAGCTCATGATTTTGTTCCTGAAGCGCCCATTTTTAAGAGGTCATCTTCTGCCGTTTCTTTAATGGTATTATTTGGTATCTTTTTCCCTGCTGTGACTGGATTTAGTGCAGGTGTATCCATGTCTGGGGATTTGGAAGATCCAAAAAAATCTATTCCGAAAGGAACCATTGCGGCCATAGCGGTAGGGTTTTTCATTTATGTGGCATTGGCTATTTACTTCTCGTTATCCATAGAACGAAATGCGCTGATTACTGACCCTCAGATTCTTTTAAATATTTCCTGGATTCCTGAGTTGGTAGTTGCTGGTATATGGGGAGCTACATTGTCTTCTGCACTGGGAAGTATTCTAGGTGCTCCTCGTATCCTACAAGCTATTTCGGTGGATAAAATCACTCCTAAATTTTTCTCGAAAGGATATGGAGATACGAATGAACCAAGAAATGCAGTTATTCTAGCATTCCTGATAGCAGAAGCGGGAATATTGATAGGGGAATTGGATGTCATTGCTCGGATAGTATCCATCTTTTTCATTACTACTTACGGGTTTCTAAATATCAGCGCAGCTTTCGAAAAATGGACGAGTACCGAGTTTAGACCTGATTTTAAGGTCTCTGGATGGGTGAGTTTGATAGGGGCCATTGCGTGCCTCGTAGTGATGATTCAACTAGACTTTGCAGCCATGATAGGCGCTACTGTTATACTTGGTTTAATCTACTTCTATTTGAAGAGAAAGGAATTGACACTAGACTCTGGTGATGCATGGAGCGGAGTTTGGGCTTCATTAGTGAAAACGGGCTTGACTAATCTCACAAAAGATAAAAAGCAAAATAGAAATTGGAGACCTAATGTTATCATGTTTAGTGGCAACCCAGCCAATAGGGCACACATGATTGATATGGGGAAAGCCATCGTTGGAAAATTAGGTTTACTGTCAGCATTTGAGTTGGTGGTCAGTGATGATAAAATCATGGCCAAGAGCCAATCTGATTTGGAAAAAGGAGAGGATGAGATAGGCTTTTTTAAACATAAGCTACATACCAAAGATGTGTATTCTGGAATGGATCAAATAGCCAGAGTCTATGGCTTTTCTGGGATAGAACCAAACACAGTATTGATGGGATGGAGTAAAAATCCAACCAATAAAGATCGTTTTCTAGACTTACTAGAAAGCTTCGGTCAAGAAAAATTTAATACACTGTTTTTAAATTATGATCATGACAGAGGATATGGAAATCATGAAGCTATTGATATCTGGTGGAGTGGTTCGGGAAGAAATTTAGCTCTCGCAATAAACCTAATCAGACACATTACCAATGCTCCAGATTGGAAGCAAGCTAGGGTGAGGGTGCTAGTCATCAATCCAGTAGAAGCGGAATCAGAGAATATCTATAAGAAGACGTCCACTATTCTTGAAGAATATCGATTAGATGCTGAAATAAACATCATTAATAATGAGATAGACAGGAAACCAAACAGGGACATCATTGCTGATAAATCCAAAAACTCAGATCTGACAGTTTTGGGAGTGCCTGAGAATAGATTTAGAGATTTCGGAAAGCATTTTGATGAGATAAATGATAACGTAGCAAGCGTAGGTAGTTCCTTGATTATTAACTCTTCCTCGGACTTTTATGACTTGGAGGTAGTGACTCAAGTGAAGGCAAAGCAGAAAGAGGATGATGGAGTTTCAATGTTGTCATTGCCAGACCTGGATACTTCAAAGTATGAAGAGATTACTCTTGATCTTGTGAAGATAGATGTGAATGGAAACAATGTATTGAATCGATTATTTGATAAGGCGCTTCATCCTATTTTTTCACACCATCAGGAGTTATTGTCTGAGCTAGCGGAAAGAAGAAAGATAATAGGTAAGGAACTTGAAAAAATAAAAGAGATACCTGAGTCTTTCAAAAGGAAAAAAGCGATTGATAAGCTTAAAAATGAGAGCTTCTTTAAATTGAATTCCTTCATTACGGGAGACATTGTAGAAGAACAATTAAAAGAGCAAAAAAGTAAGCTAGAGGAAGGTTTAGACTGGTATCTCAATCAGTTAACATCTGACTTTAGAAGATTTCCTAAGCGACTGAAAATTCGCTACGATGATGGCAGCTTTGCAATAAATAAGAGTGATAAGTTACGAACTAGGCTCTTGAAAAGGTGGAAGCAATTACAGCATTCTATAATAGGAAAGCCAATCACACAAAAAATTAAGTATAGAGAAATTGCTAGATACTATCAGCTCAATTCGCGATTAGTATTTGCCGATCGAATATTCAAAAAATTGCTGGATGATGAAAGTAAGTTCTATAAAGAGCTTAGGCTAACAACATCATCAATTGTGAGTGTGCTGAATGAGATAGAGCGAAAAATATGGGATGATCAGAAAGACTGGAACGAAGAAATGCTTGGCAAAATTTCTGATTCAATCACACATCAGAAGCAAGGACTCTCTAGTTTAGAAACATTATACCACAGTCGCCTTCTGGTTGAATATAGAAACAATCTTTCTCTGATGCGGAGAGATATGGAAAAGGTCTATGTCAATCAAATAATTGGAAAAAGGAATGCTGCTAAGAAGGAATTTTCAGAAGCTGAAAAAACACTTCAAAATTTTGCCGATAGCTTTTCTGACGAAGTAAGAACAATGGTCAATATGATATCGTTGGAACTGTCTATAAATAGCACAAAAAATAGGCAAGAAACGCTTTTGGTAGATCTTTGGAATCATCTTTCATTGTGTCTGAATTCCAACTTCATCAAGAAAATTGAAAACTTATTGCCAAAGCTGGCAGAAGATGAAGAGCTGGATCTGAAAAAAGTAAAATTTGAAGTCAACTTTGAAAGTGAACTACAAGAGCTGTTCGAGGAACATCAAGCTAAAATGCTACTCCTAGCAGATGAGTTGCCCGATAATATAGAAGTGTACTCACTGGCAGAAGGAAATTTAGATGCTGAATCAGTTGAAATCCCCATAAGTAGAATGGCGGAGTACTTTATGAAGTCACGTTATGAATCACCAGTGGAAGAGCAGTTTGAGCTGCTTTTGGAAGCGGTTAAACGTAGCATATTCTCCACGCAAGAGGCGATTAATCTAGCACAGTTTCATATCGAAAATGCAGATTCTAATGACTTTACCGAAAAGGAGGTTATCGTAACATGCAAGGCGAAATTGGAAAAGGATCGTGATGAGGTGGTTCATTTGATAAAGGGATTTCAAGAGGAGAGTGAGAAATTGTTGGAGAGTGCATATGAACCTCTTGCAACTGTTCGAGTGCAAGAGAGTGCGGAGGACTTTACTATTGGCTTGAGAAGCTATCAAGGTCAGCAGGTACTGTCTGGAGCAGGAGATGTGATTAATTCAGCGCTTGGATATATGCAGCAATTATTGGTTCGTTTACTGTATAAAAAAAGTGAAACAATATTGTATGCTGATAGAATTGATAAGGAATCAAAGTCAGTATCAATGAATAGTCAGCTGCTTGATTTGAAAGAAAAATTGAGTCCGATTAAAAAGGGGATTCAATATTTACCCCAATATTATGTCACGCTTTTCAATGGGAAATCCAATATCAATAAGGACTTTTGGGTGAAAAGACCTATTGAAGAATCCACTTTTAAGAAAGCTGTTAAAAGGCATAGATCCGGATACCATGGAGGAATCTTACTGTTAGGAGAACGCAATTCTGGTAAGACCACATTTAGTAGATACATCACTCAAAATATTTTTAAAAGTAGCTCGGTGTTTTCCATGTTTCCGCCCATTCCCGGAACTAGCACATCTGAGGGCTTTAACCAATCTCTATCTAAAGCCACTCAAAAAAGAGGAAACGCTGAACAGATACTCTCTAGGCTTCCAATGAACAGCGTGTTGATCATCAATGATTTAGAGTTGTTCTGGGAGAGGTCAGAAGAGGGGCTGAAAGTCATAGAGAAAGTAGAAAAACTGATTGATCAGTATGGGGATAAGATTCTTTTTGTCGTCAATATGAATCCGCATGCATTTAGACTTATAGATCAAATGTCAAGCTTAGAAGAGCATTTTATAGAGTTGATTAGCATGGAAGCATTTGGAGCTAAAGACTTGACTCAGCTTGTAATGAAACGTCATAAATCAAGTGGATTTGCGTTTGGATACAATGAAAAACAAGGACAAATAAATGAGCTCAAAACAGCTTCCTTGTTTAATGACTATTTCAATTATAGTAAGGGCTGTCCTGGAGTAACGCTCAATGGGTGGCTTTCCAATATTACAGCCTCAGGCAATGATTTTATTACCATTAACAAGCCTGCTAGTCCTTCATTAAAAGTCTTTGATGAATTGGATAATGACTGGATAATGCTACTGATACAGTTTGTTTTACACAAAAGACTGACAGAGGCGAAAATAATGCGTATTGCAAAGTGGTCTTCCGATCTCGCTTCAGAAAAAATTCATGCAATGATGAGAGCCGGTTTAATTATTGAAAAATCAAATGGAGTATACAACTTAGATCCCGTACTTCATCCGTTTATTTTGGATGCATTAAAAGAAAGAGAACTGCTCGTATGAATTTCCCTAAGCTAGGAAGAAAATGGATTTCATCTTTCTTGAATAAAAAAAGAGAAGATGAAACTACTCTAGACAGAGAGAGTCATTTCTTATATGAGTTTGACATCTCGTCAGGAGTCAAGTCAATGGAGCTGATTAGGAATAGGATACTTTTAAATCCATATAGTTTAATCATAAGACCTACGATAAAGTTGAGTGAGGGTAAACCAGAAAGATCTATGAGTATATCATTCTTTGTTTTGAATAAAGAAGAGGGAAAGAAAATACAACAAGCTATTTTGAGTGATATAGATCAAAGTGAAAAAAAATCTTAAAACTTCCGTTGTTTCATTCGATTCGGATTCAACAAGTCATTGATTACTATTTCAAACTCAATGATTCCAAGTACGTGTTCTTCTTTCGTAAGAACTTCTACTTTCCAGTCGCCACTTTTCACATTGTTTTTATAGGTATAGCCTCTATATCCACCATCTCTTCCTCCGGTAATTTTATATCCTATATCCTCTACCTTTTCCCATTCTTTGCTTCGGTTGTTGTACCACTTCCACCGATGAAATATGGTTTTTTCTAAGCTAGTAGGAGCAAAAATTGAAGAAAAGACGTAGATATTTTCACCCGGAGAATGGATGTACTTTAGCCTATGGTTCCTCCAGAAGACATACCAGTCATCTGTTTCAAAAGTCACAACAAATTCACCATCAATAGATTCTACATTATGAGCAACTATTCCATCATTGAGAGCAAGTGGTACCGGTGGTATGAGTCTTAGAAAATAAAAGGAATTGATAAGCGCATAGATGCCTACTATCAATCCTATAAGTTTGCCTAAATGTATTTCAGATCTCGTGCTTGGACTTATTTTGTAGATGATAGCAATCAGTAAGGACGTACTAATAAAGCTGATGCACCCCGACAATAGAAAGATTTCTGTACTCATTTCTTTTATGAAGACAGGAACCATGAAAGTGAAAAAAGTGAAGCTGATAAAAAAGTAGACGCTAAACTGTAAATACTTATTAGATATACGCTTTTTCAACAGTTCATTGGCCAATAAAAGAACAATTAAAATAATGAAAAAAGTGGCTGTCTTAGTCAGTGAAACACTTCTAGAAAAGTAAACGACATAGGCACTGGATAGCCCTCCGAAGAAGAATTGTATAGCTAACGGAAAATACTCTTCAAATCGTTCTAGAAATGTGCCCGTCCATTTACCATCACCTGATAAATTATATAGGTAAATAGTGATTGTGAGGCTCGTCATATGAGAGCACAGTACACTCAAGTCATATAGTCTATCTATTCTTCCTAGTGTGAGTGAGTCAAAGATAAATCCACCGATAAAAAATAGGATAGGTGCATACTTTTGATGCTTTTTGATAAATTTTTGGAATGCACTGTTCCTAAATTTAACCAATGCTCTTTTCATGAATTACGTTGATATTATCCGATATTAGATCTTTTCAGATCTAGATCAATACCCTTCAGCATAGTTATCTCCTCTAGTACCATCAGCTCCACCTTCTAGCGTTCCATCTTCTCTTATGAGTATACAGTCCATTCTTCCCATTGAAGGTCGTGATACTATTTTATGTCCCAATTTTTCTAATTGCTTGATTGACTCCTCACCCATTTCTCTCTCCTCAATGACGATAATGTCTGGTAACCATTGGCTATGAGTTCTAGTGGCATTCACAGCATCTTGCATACTCATATCGTGATCTATTACGTTCATGATAGTTTGAAATACAGAGGTGATTATTGTAGATCCTCCCGGTGTTCCGACTACCATTTTCACATTGCCATCCTTTTCTATTATTGTTGGAGTCATACTGCTCAGCATTCTTTTTTGGGGAATGATGGCATTCGCCTCACCACCAACTAAGCCAAACTGATTAGGAATGCCTGGTTTTGAGCTAAAATCATCCATTTCGTTGTTTAGAAAAAAACCAGCTCCATCAACATACACCTTGCTTCCAAAATATGAATTGAGAGTAGTTGTTATCGAAACGGCATTTCCCATAGGGTCTACTACTGAGAAATGAGTTGTCTCTACACTCTCAATGATCTCCACTTCTCCTTCTTTGATGTCTTGAGAATCAGTTTTTTTATTCTTTGAAATGGACGAGAATCGATCCTCGTTATATTTTTCATCAAGCAGCATGTTTACGGGCACATCATAAAAGTCAGGATCACCTAGATGCGTAGCTCTATCTGCATAGACCCTTCGTTCAAGCTCCGTTAGAATATGTATGGTCTCACCAGTGTTGTGACCCATATTTTTGATGTCAAATTGTTCAGCGCCTTGCAACAATTGTATTAGTGCAATACCTCCGCTAGAAGGAGGAGGCATAGAAATGACCTTATGCCCTCTGTAATTACCTACTAGAGGATCTCTCCATCTTGAAGAATATTTCTTTAGATCTTCAGAAGAAATAAGACCTTTGCCCTGGTGCATTTCTTTCACGATTTGATCCGCAACAATACCTCCATAAAATCCTTCTCTTCCCAGGTCTCTTATCTGTGTCAAGGTATTGGCAAGCTCGGTAAATTTTACTTGTTGATCTTTCTTCCATCCTTCTTCTCTCAATAAGAAAAAGTCCGATCCATTGACTTTGCTAAAATCTTCTTGCTTGCTATTAAATACCTCAGCTTGATCTTCCGTGATATTGAAACCATAGAATGCAAGATCAATGGCAGGTTGGATGAGCTGCTTCATAGGTTTTGAACCATACTTTTCATGAAGCTTAAACATACCATCTACGGATCCTGGAACGCCAGCAGCTTTATGACCAATAGTACTTAGTCCTTCTATAACATTACCTTCTTCATCCAAATACATATCTCTAGATGAACTGGAAGGTGCTTTTTCGCGAAAATCTAAAGAGCCAATCTCACCATCATTTTTTCTATACACGGCAAAACCACCACCGCCAATGTTGCCAGCTCTCGGAAATACCACTGCAAGAGCAAATTGAACAGCTATGGCTGCATCAAAGGCATTTCCTCCGTCTTTCAATATTGCTACGCCCACTTTGGTTGCTAAAGGATGAGCCGAGGAAATCATTGCCTGTTCACCAGTAGGTCCAATTGTAGGTTCTTTTTCTTTACTTATTGTTTTTGTTTGTGTTGGCTGGCAGCCAATAAAAGCACAAATTGTAAAAAGGATTAGTGTGATTTTCTTCATTTAGGATTTCATTTTGATGGTTTTGGTTCTTTTTCGCTTGGTATGTTTCGCTTGATCAAAAGGAAAAAAGTGCTTCTTTGGTTTTACGACAGTTACTTTAGTGGACCGTGAACATCCTGTAAAAAGTAACCCGCCAAAAATAAAAATGGCTAAGAAAAGTGTTTTGCGAATCATCTAGTTGTGAAGCTAGTTAAGGTTCCATCAGTAACAAAATTCTATTTAAATAACAATGTATGCAATAAATTTAATTATCTATCATAACTATAACGTTATCAGTGTATAGTGATGGTGTTTTTGAAGGATTACTATCAATAAATTTTGTTGTTTCGAATGGAATTAGTAAATTCATCTGCCTTAAGCGAACCAGTCAACCAGTAAGTCAACCTAGCTATGATAAAAGAAACAGCAGTCACCCTCACAGATATTGATGTCCCAAAAGGATATAGAAGGTACAGTTTGAAGGGTGTGAATCAGCCCATAGTCGCTAAAAAGGGCGGCCCTACAGCAAAAGAGATAAAAACAAAAGCTTCTTATAAAGAATTAAGAAACAACCAAAAAGAGTTTGGAGTTGCGTCGATGATGGCCAAAACATTGCGTCAATCTCTTTCATTGGGAATGTCAGAAATATGCGAAACATATGTTTCTGGAAGGTTGACAGCTCAATTTCGAAATCTAGCAAAATTAGAAGAAGGTAAAACAGGTACTAGACCATTATTCTTGAGTAAACATGGTCATTTACTCAACGGATTTGAATTCAACTCCAATGCACCTTATGAGAAAGTGTTTGGAGCAAAATACTTTGTGAAGGCAGGATCACAAAGAGGTCAAGTAATACTTCATTTTCCTGCGTTTATTCCACAAAAAACTTTTAAGGCTCCAAAAGAATCTACCAATTTCAAGATAACTACTCGTCTCATAGCTCTTTCTGATTACCAGTATGATCAAAATGAGCAGGGGTACAAGCCTGTTAATAAGGACTTGCATGGGAAATACGGAACGTTCGAAAGTACAATGCTTCCGTTATTGAAAATTCCTACAGAACCTTTAACAGGAATGGTTTCCGTTGATAATAGAATAATACCACAAGGAACAGGACTATTTTTAGTAATGGCTGTTAGCTTTTACAAGTATGATGGAGGTAAATTCATTCACTTGAACAAGGAAAGCGGAATGCAAATTCAGAAGGTGCTGTAAGCTATTTGAGCTTAGTTTTTGAGTAAAAGCTTAAGTCATAACTTATGAGAGATTATTTAGGATTTCTTTTGCTTTTCTCGTTTTTCACTTCGATTTCACAAGATCACTTCGATAAGGCTAGAATTTGTTTTCAAGAAAACAAAATTGATTCAGCTCGCTTCTATATTAACAAGGCTCTTCAACGTAATCCCAATTCAGAAGAATACTTTCTCAGTGGAATGATTCATGAAGTGGAGGGAAAAGATCTGCGAGCTGCAGCAGACTATGAAGCTGTAATCAAGAAAGATCCTGAAAATATTGAAGCCTATTTCCAGAAAGGGTTGATTTATTATAATTCATCTAGCCTAGATCAGGCGATTAAGGACTTTACTTACGTCATAGACCATCAAGGATCTGAGACAAAAGCCGTATACTACAGTAATGATCCTTTCGGAATAAAAGGTACTTATGTAACTACGCTAGCCTCTATCGTGGGTAGGGTTTATCAGTTTAGAGGACTAGCCTATCAGAAATCCGGTAAATTGGATGAAGCATTAAGTGATTTCAATACTTCTTTTGAATATGACACTATTGCGGATTTTTATATCAATAGAGGATTATTTATTCTAAAAAGTTGAACTCAGAGAGAGCAATAGAGGACTTGAAAGAAGCTGTTAAACTTGATGATGAGAATTATTTAGCTTGGTATAACCTAGTTATATTGGATGAAGGTACTATCGTTCCTGATTATTTGCTAGATAGCGATCAATTTACACCAATGTTGAACTTGCTAGGAGCCAATGCTTGTGAGCAGGGTGAATATGCCTTATCTATAGAGTATCACTCAAAAGCTATTGAAGCAAATGAAGATAATGAGTTGGGATATTTAAGTAGGGGAAAGTCTCTTCTTAGAATAAGATTGTATGATTCAGCTCGAAAAGACTTCCTAAAAACCATGAAGTTAAACCCCAATCGAATAGAGACATTCTATTTGATTGGAAATTCTTTTTTTCATGAAAGAAAGTTTCATAAAGCAATAGGATTTTATGAACAGTATTTGTCCATCGATCGTGGCTATAAAAATGTTTGGTACAATGCTGCAATGGCTTATTTGCAAGTAGGAAATAGTGAAAGAGCATGTGTTTGTCTCAATAATGCCAAAAATTTAGGTATGGATAAAGCTGAAGATCAAATCGCGAAACAATGTGATAACCAATAGGTTTTCTTGTAGCTTTCATTATTCAATTGCAGCATCATAAAAAATCCAATTATCTTTGAGTTATGGCAAATACGACTTCCCTAAAGATTGATATGCACACCCATATTCTCCCTAAGGAGATACCAAATTTCGCAGAAAAGTTTGGATATGGAGATTTCATCCACCTACTGCATCATAAACCTGAGGCTGCTAGAATGATGAAAGGGGATAAGTTCTTTCGAGAGATTCAGTCAAATTGTTGGGATGAGAACTTGAGAATAAAAGAGTATGAGCAGTTTAATACAAAGGTACAAGTAGTCTGTACCATTCCAGTAATGTTTAGTTACTGGGCAGATTCACATGATTGCTTAGATCTATCAATGTTTCTGAATGACCACATTGGCCAATTAGTGGAAGAACATCCAGATCGATATATAGGTTTAGGAACAGTTCCCATGCAGGACCCAGAGCTCGCTATTAAGGAACTGGAGAGACTAAAAAAGATGGGAATTCCTGGAGTTCAAATAGGCTCAAATATTAATAACGAGAATTTAAGTAAGCCGAAATTCTTTGAATTCTTTGAAGCATGTGAAAGATTGGGAATGGCCGTACTCGTTCACCCATGGGAAATGATGGGTAAGGAGTATATGGAAAAGTATTGGCTTCCTTGGTTAGTTGGTATGCCAGCAGAAACAGCAAGAGCTGCAGCCTCTATGATTTTTGGAGGAATTTTTGAAAAATTCCCTAATCTACGTGTCTGCTTTGCTCATTCCGGAGGGTCACTATTGGCTACCATGGGTAGGTTAGAGCATGGCTACAACTGTCGACCAGATCTTGTAGCAGTACATAATGATGTAAACCCACGTGAGTACCTAGGTAAATTTTGGGTGGATAGTATCACTCACGATCCTGTCTATTTGAAATACTGTTTGGATCTAATTGGTTCAGAAAAAATATGTTTAGGTTCTGATTATCCGTTTCCTCTTGGAGATTTAGAAATTGGTAAATTCATTGAAGAAATGGATTTGCCTCAACAAGACTTAGATAACATATTCTATCAATCTACACTAGACTGGTTGGGTATGAATAACAAACAAGAAAAGACCATATTGAGCTCACTATCTTTTGAGAACTAGTAGTTCATAAAATATACTAGTTTGGGCTTTAGTCTGATAAGATGTTTGTTAAGAACGTAGATTTAGTGAGAAGCCAAAGCAGTAGAAATATTGCGGCCCACTTTAAATAGACGTAGTAAAAATCAGTTGTGTCTTTGTACCTCGTTTCTTTTACTTCAGCTTTTTCCAAACTGTCTATTTCGTCAAAGACCTGCACAAGGGCCTCTTTATCTGAAACTCTGTAGAATTTACCGTTTCCAATATCTGCGATCTCTCTCAGCGTAGTTTCATCAAAAGTATTATCTATCAATCTTGGACGTCCGAAAAAGTCTGTGCCAAATGGTACTTTACCTTCTCTTCCTATAGCAATGACATACATTTTTATGTTGTATGCAGAAGCTAGCTGGGCGGCAGTAATTGGATCTATATTCCCAGCAGTATTGTCTCCATCACTTAGGAGAATCATGACCTTGGAATCTGAGGTGGATTCTCTTAAGAAATTGATTCCTGAAGTAATGGCATTGCCAATGGCTGTTCCTCTACTTTCAATTTTGTCAAAGTCTATCTCATCAACTAGGGTGTTAAGTAGCCCATAGTCAGTAGTGAGAGGGCAGGAGGGTAATGCATCTCCTGAGAATATGACTAATCCAATTCTATCCTGAAAACGTCCTTGGATAAATCCTCTGGCGACATCCTTTGCTGCTTCCAAACGATTAGGTCTAAAATCTTCAATTTGCATCGATTCAGAGATGTCAATATTTAACACAATATCGATCCCTTCACTCCATTGCTCTACTTCTTCATTGGTTGTTTGAGGTCTAGCAAGGCTTACGATGATGAGCACTAAGCTTATTACAAAAAAGACAGGGGGAATAAACCTTAGATAAGTAATAGATTCACTTTTTAAATCATTCTTTGTCAAAGCAATAGGTAACTTTTGCCTAAGCTGAGTCATGATCAACCACCTCAGAATAAAAAGAAATGGAATTGCGAATAATAGGTAAAGCCAAGATGGATGTTGCCACTCAAAGTTTTGGAGTTTTTCTGGAGAAAACCACTCCAATGAAAACCAATTGGTAGTTGCCTTATTTTCCATTTTTTATCTCTTCTACTTTTTTTGAATAGCGATGCATAGTAAAATCCTCCATCTGCTGAAAATCCTGATGGATAGATTCTGTTGGTCTCTTTCCATAAACTAATCGGTCAATACTTCTTAAAGGAGTTTCAATTTCGTTGGTAAAAGCAAGTGCTAGTATTTCCTTAGTTGTAAGACTAGAAAATGGCCACTTTTCTAGTTTCTCTTGATATCCTTTCCATAATATCAATGCTTTTTCAGCTGTAGAGAAGTCAGGTTGCTCTTTAAGTTCCTTTATGTAAGATGAAAGAGTTTCGGAAAAATGTTCATGCTCCTTGCGCAATCTTCTCAGTTTAAAATACTTGATCATTTTTCGCCCGAAAACAAGAAGGACGATAATGACGATTAGTATAAGTCCGCCAAGGATATAATAGAGCAGAGGAAAGTTGAATTGACGATTTACAGCTTGATATTTAGTATTTCTGATCAACTTAGTTGTGTCAGTGGTAAATGGAGCAAGCTCAGAAAAGTAAATAGAATCAAGAGGTGTATCAAGAATGATAGAGTCATTGCCGTTTAGAATAACAGCGCTCATTTTAAAGTATTGAATTAAATCAATTTCAAAAGATTGGATAGAATACACTGTGCTATCATATGCTAAACCTTCCTTTAGTTTTGATGGAAAGTATTGCTTCCCTGAAAATTCAAAAGGAGAGAAGTCTGCCAAAGTATCAGGGAAAATCATTTCCAAATCTTGAGGATAAGTGGCAGTTACCCAAAAATTCACATCCTTACCAATAAGGAGACTGTCTTCTAAAAAACCACCATTTACTTTTATCTCCTGAGATTGAAGTTGAAAAGTAAAAAAGAATCCTAAAGTAAGTAGCAATATTCTACCTCGTCCTTCTAGCATTGCTTCTATTTCTGTGTCTAAATAATTTTATGAGTTTGGGCACGTATTCATCTTCAGTGCCAATTGATACGTAGTTAACATCATTTCGTTTGCAGAAATCTTCAAGCGAATCTTTGTTTTTTCCGTGTGTTTTTTCAATGGCACTTTTAAATTTTTCTGAAGAGGTATTCAGCCAAATCGTTTTTCCAGATTCTTTTTCGAACAAAGGAACAATGCCAAGATTAGGTGCAGCAGATTCTCTCCTATCAGAAATCTGTACAACAACCAAATCATGCCTCCTAGCTAATCCTCTCATGGAGTGAGTAAAGCCCTCATCGATGAAATCTGATACAATGAATATGATCGTTTTCTTACTAAGCAGATTGAGTGTGTACTTTATAGCCTGATCCAAGTTTGTTTTCTTAGATTTTGGCTTCAAGGAAAACATCCTATTCATTATCTCATAGGCATGCTTCTGTGTTTT
>JBGCFL010000186.1:0-28055 GCA_045106975.1 Ekhidna sp.
GAAAGTGGATTTAGTAGTGTTTTTTAGAGACCCGCTAGATAAGCACCCTCATGAACCAGACGTGCAAATGCTACTGCGCATCTGTGATGTTCATAATATACCTTTAGCAACAAATCCTGCTACCGCTCAGTTGGTTTTGGAAGGAGCAATCTAGGAGTTATAAGGATTCCATCTCTTTTAAGTGCTGATTGTTCACTACTCGTGTTTTACACTTTTCATGTAACTATCTGATTATCAAAACAAAGCATAGTTCCCTACGGACTACAAATATTAGCCTTCTAGTTAACTCTAGGAGGCTTTTTTTTATGCTCTTGAGACTTGAGCAAAGAAAAAACTATTGCTTGATTGTGAATCAATAACATAGCTGCTATCTTCTACTTGGTATGCATTGATTTTCATAGCGGAATAACGTCTCGGCACCCCCTGGTTTACGTGGCTTAGTTACAATGGATATTCTAGTAATATGTGTGGAAATCGTAATACCTCTAGATCCTAAAGATCACAGATCAGCTATTGCTATTTGTCTTAATCATGTTGGTAATCAGCTTAATCTGCTTCTCCTCTTGATGTCTTTTTCTCTTAATCTAAAAATGACCATTTAATCTCTTAATTCTTTGATATCCGCTATTATCTCGTCTAATTTTTTAAACACTCTACCATAAACTAACTTAAGATCCCACTCATAAATACGTCCACCTAGCATTGCAATGATTCCGGCTATAAGTAAGGATCCAATAATGCCAATTAGAGGAATTCCATTTATAAGAAGCAAATCAGGATAGATTGCAAGTAATTTGTTTACAAAATGCTCTCCAATCCGAAGATCACCTTCTTCTTTCATCCAAAAACCAGCAACCACAGATAAGAATGTGACCGGATAAAAAAATCGCGCAAATTTCTTATTAGAACTTACTTGAGATTTTAGCCAGGTATCGAATGCCATGAGGTAATCATAGCTGCTTCTACTTTTATCAATAAGTAGGAGTGTACGTAATAGTTTTCTGTTGAGGATCACCAAGATATTCATGGCTACAAACATTGGGACGCCCATGTATGGTAACCCTACAGCAAAGCTGGCCGCTAGTATGACAAAGGATCCTAAGACAACTAAAATGAGATTCATTTTAAACATCCTTTTGAACTTGTCTATAATGTGATTGGATTTTTGACCATACAGGTTATTCAGTTTTGGAATGATTATGGCGTTATCATTCAAAAAACCATCTTTCCAAATAGATTCAATTGACTTCTCCATTATATTTATTTAGTATTTTTTTTAATCTAATTTTTATTCGCTTGATCCTAACTCCAATATTATTGGCGGTTGTCCCAATGATATCTGCAATTTCTTGATATGATTTTTCTTCCAGATAGAGCATGATAACTCCTCTGTCTATTTCAGATAACTGCCTTATTGCATCGTACAATTGATTCAGTTCCTCATCTTCAAATGCATGACTATCCTCTACCAGTTCTGGCGGCAAATAGTCAGAAGCGAAATTTTGCTTATTGTTGTTTTTCTTTTTGAGTAGAGTTAAACACACATTTAGTGATATTCGATACACCCAAGTGGACCATTCTGAAGCTTCTTGAAAACTGTCATTGCTTCTCCAAATTTGCAAGCAAACTTCTTGATAGTAATCTTCAAAATCAACTTGCGAATTGGTATAGGCCCTGCAGATTTTTATAATGATCGCAGCGTATGGAAAAATTTTAGTAGTATAAAAGTCACTACTCATTTACTAGGCAAGGTTTAATACTTGGTTTTGTTTGGCTGCTCTTTTATCCATCTGTATTCCAATGATATAACCTATACATATGCCAAAGCACATTCCTAAAGCAATACCATCACTACCGTTAAAAATACCAGTTCCTATAGAAATTCCAAACACCATTCCTATACTTATACCATAGTTCGCGTAGTGACCCTTTAAGACAAAGGAAAACTCTGATTCTAAGTAGTGAATAAACTCATTTAGTTTTTTTCTTATGTGCTTTTTTCTGTTTTTAGGATTGTTTTCTAACTCAAGAGATGTCAACTTTTCTTCTATCAATTCCCTTTGTGAAGTAGGCAATTTTCTGTTTTCTACGCCATCTAATACTACGATAAATTTCTGATAGATCTTTACTTCTCTTTTATCAGAGGCTTTACTTTTCAATCTTTGTAGAAAGTCCTTTGCTTTATTAATTGTCATCATTATTGGTGTTTATTTGGTTAGTGGCTCAACTAAACAAAACATTACACCCCCCAAATGATTATTTTTTCAGTCTTTACAATAAAAAGAGATACAGCCATTGGCTAATATTAATTAGTAAATTTTTTTAAATCCTATCTTAGAAATTCCCTTAAATAGAAACGTTTTAATCTTAACTCATTTTTGATCTGAATATTTAGTACTTTTCAAGAGCTTTTAGTCACCAACCATCTTCAATAATTGCTGGATTTGAGAGGATTCCCACCAAGAAGTAAATGAAAAGAATTACTATTTATACCTTAACCGTTGCGTGCTTACTATCACAGTTGCAAGGTCAAAACGACACCACCAAAATAGAACTCACTGGGTACATAGACACCTACTATGCTGCTTACAGCAATAAATTAGGCCCAAACGATTTGCAGCCTTACCTCACAGTAGCACCTAGAAACAATCAATTTGGGCTCAACATAGCTGAGATAGGAGCTACCTACAACACCGGAACAGTCAGGGGTACTTTCACTATTCAATATGGTGACATTGCAGAAGCTACTTGGTCTGCTAGATTTAAAACAATTCAGGAAGCTTGGGTTGGTTTGGAGGTGTTAGATGGTCTATGGTTAGATGGGGGCTTTTTCACTACTCATATAGGAGCAGAGAGCTTTCTGCCAAAAAACAATTTCTTAAGCTCTACAGACATTGGCACTTTCAATGAGCCGTTCTATCAAAGTGGAGCGCGTCTTTCTTATGAGAAGGCAGAGCACTTTTCTGCTCAGTTTCATCTGGTGAGCGGGTACAATTACTTCTTGGACAACAACGATGCAAAATCGGTTGGTCTATTACTTAACTACACGTTCAATGATCAGATTTCTATATCATATACCAATCTATACGGTAGAGAGTCTGATGAAGGAGCCACGAGACAAAGGCGGTTTTATCAAAATATGTACGCCAACTGGGACCCCAATAAAAAAATATCTGTGATAGTAGGCGGGGATTTGAGTACCCAGACCAACTCTGAATTAAATGATCCTTCCGGTACAGCTCTCATGTACAATGCATTTGGTATCATGAGATATCGTTTCACAGATCAAATCAGTACCACTGGTCGGTTGGAGGTGTTCAATGATAAGGACGGGTTTATCTCTGGAACATTGATAAATATGAATGGGCAGGAGCAAGGTTTAAAAGCATCAGCTGCGACTATAGGTGTTGAATATGCCCCATCTCCTCAGTCTTATCTACGAGCAGAGACACGTTGGACTTTTGCTGAAGACGTTCTAGATATATTTAATAGAGATAATGATCTAACCAATTCCCGAACGGAGTTTATCATCAACATGGGTTTCTATTTCAATAAAAGGCTTAATTAGTCTACACTTGGAAATAGGCCACTTCTGTTATTTCATCCATTTAATCAAGAATATGACTTGATCTCCGCAGATCTTAACCTTTTTTATTTATCTTTTTTTTATACAAAAATTAATTAAATATATGTATAAAATAGGAAGCTTAGAAGAAATGGTCATGTTATTGGCAGCAGCATTAAAAGAAGATGCATACGCTGTATCAATATCGGATGAATATACCAATCGGACTAAAAATGATATTTCAATTCCTGCTATTCATACTGTTTTAAAAAGGCTAGAAGAGAAGGGCTTGCTCAAGTCTCATGATTCAGCGCCAACAAAGGAGCGAGGCGGTCGAAAAAAGAGAATCTATACGATCACTAATTCTGGGTATCAAGTCTATGGCATCATTGACTGTGAGCTATCTCAGCTGGGAAGCGGCTTCTTCAAATCCAGTTGAAGCCATTAAGATTGAATGAAGCGATGATAAATCATTTGAACAGAGAATTATTTCTCTTAAAATCAACTTGCAGTTTTTATTGTAGGGCAAGCGAAACCTATCAATCAAGTATTGCAAAGACGTCCTCTCTAAAAAACGGTTAGATGGAGCTTGATTTGCATATTATTGAAATAAATTTTTTGAAGGATTGTAAATAATTAACTTGCATGAAAACCCTAACCATGCGATTTATAACTCTACTGGCTCTATTCTGCTGCCTTTCCTGTACTCCAAAAAAATCAGCAATGATGAATGAAAAAAAAGCGATCAGTTTTTTAGCACTTGGTGACTCTTATACCATAGGAGAAGCTGTAACTAGAGATGAGCGATGGCCAGTTCAATTAACCAGAAAACTTAGAAACGATTCAGCAATGATTGATGATCCTGTAATCATTGCTACTACAGGGTGGACAACTGATGAACTCAAAAAAGGAATTCTTCAAGCAGACCTTAAAGATAAGTATGATTTTGTTACTCTATTAATAGGTGTAAATAATCAGTATAGAGGTTACCCACTTAGTCAATATGAATTAGAGTTTAAAGAGCTATTACAAATTGCCATTGATTTTGCTCAAGGTGAACCAAGCAATGTGTTAGTTATTTCTATACCAGATTATGGAGTTACTCCATTTGCTCAAGAGCGTGGATTAAGTGAAGAGAAAATAGCCAAAGAGCTGGATGAGTACAATGCTGTAGCTGAGAAAATAGCTACATTGAGAGATGTTAAATTTTTCAATATTACAGAAGACTCACGAATGGCTAAAGAAGATACTAGTTTAGTGGCTTCTGACGGATTACATCCTTCTGGTAAAATGTATGAACAGTGGGTAAATACGATCTATTCTCACACTTTATCCAACCTTTCGTCCAGATAAATCTACTAAAAGTTCAATTTCATCGTTAATTTTCGCAGTACCATAAAAACGATCTATTTTTATGGCTCGAATCACCCGAAAATGTATTCATCTCTAATGAAGAGATTATTTGTTGTTGTGTGTTTATGTACACTCTTCTCGTGTCAAGATAGAGTTGTTTGCCCTGCATTTCAGAGTACATATATTCTGGATGATTCTACTCGTAATGCATTTTTTTCTTACGTGTGGCAGTTGGATGAAGAAACACGCGCACAATACCTTGCAAATAATAAGAATAAGTCTCAATCAGAAAGTGAAGATACTTTACAAGTTGCAGCTTCTTTTTCTCAGCCCAAAACTGATTATTATGCCTATGCAGGTGAAAAAGTGGTGCCTTGGAGGGTTTCAAAACGCACTAAATATGGGATTCAAAAGAGAGTGCCGTATCCAATAAAGAATTACAGACTAAGAACCGCTCCAATGGAGAATGTATTCGGTACAGATCCCATATCAAATAACTTTGTAGCTAGTGATTTTGTAGACTCATTGTCAGTGGACTCTACTGCAATTGCCCTTGATTCGCTGGAAACGACACCAATAGTGGCCAAACAAGAGACTAAATATTTGTATGAATATGATCCTAATGATAATTTCAATGTAGATCAGGAGTATTACAATAAGTATTTTGGAGAAAAATTCATTGATACAAGAAAAAGAACTCCTAAAAGAATACCAGATGGAATCGAGTCAAATTCACTTCCAGATTCGTTACAGACCAAGGAGCCCTTCTTCAAGAGATTATTTAGTAAGAAAGAAAAATCTATAGAACCTGAAGAAGACAATACACCCGATGCAGAACAAGTTGATGTAGAATCCTCAAGTACTGAACCTAATGAGGAAGAGGAGGAGAATGAAGAAGGTCAATAGCGGATACATTCTCTTGAGCTATTTGTATACGATCAATCTTACTTCCAAAAAAACCATTCTTTAAAAGTCTTGTAATAAACAATAATGTTTAAGAGTAACATCTATAGAGACTTATTGACGTTGTTTCTTAAAGATCATCAAGTACTTTCAATAATTGACATATTAATTTGACTAAAATTTTTAGTATTTAAAAATTTAATACTAAATTTAACATCAAATTAAGCGTTATGGCATTAGCAAAAGACTTAATATTAGATGATTATTATAAACTAAGGATTTCTTCTAAGAAGTTGAATTCAGGGAGGTATCAAGTTAAATTTTTCGCAACTATACGTGAAAGAAAGGATCTTTATGGATACGTATTAGTTAATGCAGACGAAACACTTAAAACTGTAATTAAGAAAATCAAAACCCGGTTGGAAGCAATTGATTATACCACAGAACATAACCACTTCCACTTATATAATATTGGTCATCAAAACCAAGAAGAATTAAACTTCATGATATTTCAATAATGACATTGATCCCAAATAATATTAAATTTCTAAGAAAGAAGAATGGTTTCACACAAGAAACCTTTGCTCAAGCACTAGACATAAATAGACCATCTGTTGGGGCTTATGAGGAAGGAAGAGCAGATCCACGATTAACTACTCTATCCAGAATGGCTGAGCTGTTCCAGGTTTCAGTAGATGAGTTAATTAGCGAAGATTTAACGAAAGAAAATCGAGTTCCTAAACAGCAAGTAAAGGTATTGGCAGTCACAGTAGACAATGCTGATGAAGAATATATAGAACTTGTGCCTAGTAAAGCCGCGGCTGGATATACTAATGGCTATGCAGACCCAGAATTCTTAACTGATTTGCCAAAATTTCATTTACCAGTTTTGCCGAAAGGAGGCACATACAGAGCTTTCGAAATTTCTGGAGATTCCATGTTGCCAATTGTATCAGGTAGTATAGTGGTTGGAAAGTATGTAGAACAACTAAGTCATATCTCCAATGGCAAAACATACATCTTAGTCACCAAGTCAGAAGGGGTGGTTTATAAGCGTGTTTTTAATTATTTAGAAGAGAAAGGAAAGTTTTATTTAGTCTCAGATAATAAATCATATAGTGCTTATGAAATTGACCCTGAAGAAATTACTGAAGTATGGGAGTCAAGAGCATACATAAGTGTTGAGTTCCCTGATCCAAATTCATCGAGTGAGCTATCCATTGATCAGCTAGCGAGTATGATTGGAAATCTAAGAAGTGACATGGAAGAGTGGAAGAAAAGCTCATAAGTTCAATCAAAAAACATCATTTTATAACTAATAGCATAACTTTGATTCTTCAATATGAGGAATCTTATTTTCTTCCTTTTTGGAATAGCTGTTTATGCCTGTTCTCCCCCAAGAGTAGACCAAATTTTGGTACCTAAACTGGAGTCTAATTTCTATTCTAAGGCAATTAAAAGAATAGATAGTGAATTAGAATCTGACCCAACTAATCAAAAATTAGTTGATCAAAAACTATACTACTGCGAACAATTAGGTTGGCCAATTACATGTATTTCGGCTTTAGAAATGTATAAGAGTCAAAATGGCATGACTAATCAATTGGTTGAGCAGTATATCATTTACTATGCTCAAAATCAGAAGCATCAACAATTAGTAAACATTATTGAGAAGTGGAGCGAAGAGTACGATTTGAAAAGCCGTTTTCATAAACCGCTCATTAAGTCGTTCGTGGAATTAGAGAAAAGAGACCGAGCATTAACTGAGTTGAGAAGTTATATGGTTGAAAGAAATGAAATTGCTGATTTTGAGTTTGCAAGTGAACAATTTATTCTTCTTCAAGACACATTGATGGCGACTTATTATTTAGGCAAAATATCTCAATTAGATCCAGATAATGAATTAATACCGATATATGGTCAAATGCTTATTTCTTTAAATTTTTCAGTAAAAGGATTTGATATACTGAATAGATTTTCCTCTTTAAGCAAGAATAAGGATTTTGATTTGATGCTGGCAAAACTGCACTCTAAAGAAGGTGATTTTGTTAAAGCTAGAAATTTAATAATACCATACATTGATGACGATACCATTTCTTATTTATTATCTGACTGGTATTTAAAAGAAAAACTATGGGATTCAGCAATTTTCACCATTAATAGATTGATTGAATTAGACTCTTCAAATGTAAAGGCCATTTGGAAAAAAGCTAGAATATATGAGGATAGGGGATGGTTAGCTACTTCATTAACACATTTCAACTCTATTCTAAAAATTCAACCGGAGGATACAATAACCGTGAATAGGATTGATCTTATCCAACGAAAAATTGCATATTTGCAACGCAAAAAATTTGAAGAGAATAAGATTCAAATTAAAGAAATAGAACCTATAAAATTCAATCAATAGATGAGTGATCAAATCACCATTACGCTTCCAGACGGCTCAAAAAGAGATTATCAAAAGGGATCAACTGCTATAGATGTAGCTCTGAGCATAAGTGAGGGCTTAGCTAGAAATGTTTTAGCAGCAAAGGTAGACGGAGAAGTTCAAGATGCTGTTCTTCCAATCAATCAAGATGCAAACCTGCAATTATTGACATGGAATGATGAAGAGGGGAAGTCGACTATGTGGCATTCTTCGGCTCATATTATGGCAGAAGCTTTGGAGGCACTTTATCCTGGTGTTAAGCTAGGTATTGGTCCACCCATTGAAAATGGATTTTATTACGATGTTGACTTTGGTGATATAGACTTTGATGCTGATAACCTGAAAGCAATTGAGGATAAAATGCTTGAATTAGCCAAGCAAAAAAATACTTTTGCAAGATCTGAGGTCTCAAAGGCAGATGCGCTCAAATATTTTACTGATAAAGGTGATGAGTATAAGTTAGAGTTAATCAATGATTTGGAGGATGGTAGTATCACGTTCTACAAACAAGGCAATTTTACGGATTTATGTAGAGGACCTCATATTCCAAATACAGGTTTCGTTAAAGCTGCTAAAGTTCTCAGTGTGGCTGGTGCCTATTGGAGGGGAGATGAGAAGAGAAAGCAATTAACTCGTCTTTATGCTATTACCTTCCCGAAGCAAAAGGAACTGAAGGAATATTTGGAATTATTAGAACAAGCTAAGCTTCGTGATCATAGAAAAATCGGTAAAGAGTTAGAGTTATTCACTTTCTCTGAAAAGGTAGGGAAGGGCTTGCCGCTTTGGTTACCTAAAGGAGCAGTTCTTCGTGAGCGATTAGAAAACTTCATGCGTAGTGCTCAGCTCAAAGCTGGATATGATCAAGTTGTTTCTCCTCACATAGGAAGCAAAGAACTGTATGTCACTTCTGGTCATTATGCGAAATATGGTGAGGACTCATTTCAACCTATAAATACTCCATCAGAAGATGAAGAGTTTTTGTTGAAACCAATGAATTGTCCTCATCATTGTGAGATTTATAAATCCAAACCAAGATCTTATAAAGACTTACCTATTAGATATGCAGAATTTGGAACTGTATACAGATACGAACAAAGCGGTGAACTGCATGGTCTAACGAGAGTTAGAGGATTTACTCAGGATGATGCACACATATTCTGTACACAGGATCAAGTAAAAGAAGAGTTTGCAAAAGTGATCGACTTGGTTCTTCATGTATTTGGAGCATTAGGCTTTGGTGATTTTACGGCTCAAGTTTCTTTACGTGATCCTGAAAAACCTGAAAAGTATATCGGAAAGGATGAAGACTGGGATGTAGCAGAGAAAGGTATACAAGAAGTAGCAAATGAGAAAGGACTAAATACGGTTGTCGAATTAGGTGAGGCTGCATTCTATGGGCCTAAACTAGACTTTATGGTTAAAGATGCTATTGGCAGAAAATGGCAACTGGGTACTATTCAGGTAGATTACACGTTACCTCAACGATTCGAGTTGGAATATGTCGGAAGTGATAATCAAAAACATAGACCTGTTATGATTCACAGAGCTCCTTTCGGTTCCATGGAGAGATTTATAGCAATTCTAATTGAGAATTGTGCCGGTGACTTTCCTTTATGGCTAGCTCCAGAACAGTTTGCAATTTTACCTATTTCGGAGAAGTATCATGAGTATGCAAAAAACCTATACGCAAAATTTTTAGAAAACGATATTCGTGGATTTATTGATGAACGAGATGAGAAGATAGGAAAGAAGATACGAGATGCAGAAGTTAAAAAGATCCCTTACATGCTAATTGTAGGTGAAAAAGAAGCTTCTGAAAATATTGTTTCTGTGAGGCAGCATGGTGAAGGTGACATTGGTAGTATGAAAAATGAAGATTTTATCTCATTTTTTAAGAATAAAGTATCAGAACTCATCAATTGAGTTTTGATAACAGTAAATAATCACGATATTTGCGCTCTGTTTTTTAAGATGTTCAATTAAAACAATCAATTACAATCGCTAAAATTAGAAGAAGAGGACCCTCTAGAATTCGTAGAGAAGAACCTTACAAAGTAAACGACAAAATCACAGCGTATAAAGTACGTGTGGTGGGTGAAAATGTGAAGGTAGACGTCTATCCAACTAATCAAGCGATTAAGATGGCTGAGGAGCAGGGGCTTGATTTGGTGGAAATTTCACCAAATGCTGATCCGCCAGTTTGTAAAGTGATTGATTATTCCAAGTTCAAATACGAACAAAAGAAGAAACAAAAAGAAATTAAGGCCAAAGCACAAAAGACTGTTGTAAAAGAGATTCGTTTTGGCCCTAACACTGATGATCATGATTTCAATTTTAAATTGAATCATGCAATCAAATTTTTGAATGAAGGATCTAAAGTAAAAGCATATGTTCATTTCTATGGAAGAACAATTGTTTTTAAGGATAGAGGAGAGATTCTATTGTTGAAATTCGCTCAAGCATTAGAAGAATATGCAAAAGTTGAGCAGCTACCTAAGTTGGAAGGAAAGAGAATGATTTTATTCCTTTCACCTAAGGAAAAGAAAAAGAGTTAAGTAGTATATTAAAAATAGAGATGCCTAAATTAAAAACGAACTCCAGTGCTAAGAAGCGATTTAAGCTTACAGGTTCTGGAAAACTTAAAAGAAAGCACGCATTCAAGAATCACATCTTGACAAAAAAGGAGACTAAGCAAAAGCGAAATCTCCGATATATGTCAGTTGTAGATAAGGCGGATGAGCCAAACATCAAACGTCTTTTGAATCTGTAATTTCGGTTAATGACCTAAATGGGTCAGGTTAAATGTTAAACCCGGTTATTGGTTGAAAGAATAGTTAAAAGACTATCACCAATCGCTAAAACAAATTAAAAATGAGATCAGTAAATCATGTAGCTTCCAGAGCTCGTCGTAAAAAGATGATGAAGCATGCCAAAGGTTACTTTGGTAGAAGGAAAAATGTTTGGACAGTGTCCAAGAATGCCATCGAAAAAGGATGGCAATATGCTTACCGAGATAGGAAAGCGAAGAAAAGAGAATTTAGAGCTCTTTGGATTCAAAGAATTAATGCAGGTGCAAGAGAGCACGGTATGTCTTACTCTGTATTTATGGGTAAACTGGCTGCAGCTGGAATTGAAATAAATAGAAAAGCATTAGCAGATTTAGCAATGAACGAGCCAAAAGCTTTTAAAGCGGTAGTAGATGCTGTAAAGAAGTAAGTTTAAGAACTTAATAATTTGAACCCATCCTTTATCAAGGGTGGGTTTTTTTATTTAGTTTATTGAAAGTCAAGCTTTCCAAATTGGACATTATTGCTAACTTCGTGTTTCTAATTTTTGGTCAATTTTGAACCGTCTAGTTTTGATTTTGTTTCTATTAAAAACACACTTTGTATAAATGAAAATATTAGTTTGTATTACGCATGTGCCAGATACTACATCTCGCATTGCGTTCACGGATGGAGATACCAAATTCGATAAAAATGGTGTTCAATTTATCATCGGACCATACGATGATTACGCTTTGGCAAGAGCTGTTGAATTGAAAGAAGAATCAAGTGGCTCAATTACAGTATTAAATGTTGGTGAACCTGATACGGAACCCACAATTAGAAAAGCCTTAGCTATTGGGGCAGATGATGCTATTAGAATTAATGCGTTTCCTCAAGACGCTCTTTTTGTTGCAAAGCAAATTGCGTCAGTTGCAAAAGAAGGTGAGTATGACTTGATTTTGATGGGTCGTGAGTCCATAGATTTTAATGGTGGTCAAGTACATGGAATGGTAGGGGAGTTGTTGGGCATGCCATCTGTGTCTCCAGTAATGACTTTGGACATAGAAGGAGACTCAGCTAAAATTTCAAGAGAGATAGAGGGGGGTAAAGAATATATGGAACTTCCTCTGCCATTTGTTGCAGGATGTCAAGAACCAATCGCAGAGTGGAAAATTCCTAATATGAGAGGAATTATGGGTGCCAGAACTAAGCCTTTAGAGGTAAGAGAACCAACTAATGACGCTCCAAAAACAAAAGTGAATGCTTTTGAGTTACCTCCAGCAAAAGCGGGTGTGAAGTTGATAGATCCAGATAACATGGATGAATTAGTTAATCTATTGAAAAACGAAGCGAAAGTAATATAACATGGCAGCATTAGCATTTGTAGAAACAGACGAAGGAAAAGTAAAAAAATCATCGTTAGAAGCTGTGAGTTATGCTCAAGCTATATCTAATGAAGTAACTGCTATTGTTTTTGGTAATGTGTCCGACATGGATGCGATTGGCAAAGCTGGGGCAAGTAAAGTATTGCATGTTCAAGATGAGAAATTAGCAACGCCCAATATAATGGGGTATGCATCTGCGATAGCAGAAGCTATGCAACAGGAAGATGCTGATTTATTAGTTGTGGCTAAAAGTTCATTAAGTGATCCAGTTTCAGCTCGAGTATCTATTAAATTGGACGCAGCATTAGCGGCTAACGTAAGTGAATTACCTAATACATCAGCAGGTTTCTCTGTTAAGAAAAGCATTTACACAGGTAAAGCCTTTGCAAATACTTCTTTAGAAGGAGATAAAAAGATTATTTCAATTAAGAAAAACGCAATTGAAGTAAAAGAAGATGGTGGTAGTGCTGAAGTAATGGATTTCGCACCAACTATTAGCGATTCTGATTTTACTGTAAAGACTACAAAAACTGAAAAGGCAGAAGGTGACATTCTTTTACCAGAAGCAGATCTTGTCGTTTCAGGAGGGCGAGGTTTAAAAGGTCCTGAAAACTGGGGAATGGTTGAAGATCTTGCTAAGACACTTGGCGCGGCTACAGGATGTAGTAAACCTGTCTCTGATATGGATTGGAGACCTCATCATGAACATGTGGGACAGACTGGGATTAAAGTTAGTCCTTCACTTTATATAGCTATCGGTATTTCAGGAGCCATTCAGCATTTAGCAGGAGTGAATTCATCGAAATATATTTTAGTTATTAATAAAGACTCAGAGGCACCATTCTTCAAAGCAGCTGATTTTGGTGTTGTAGGGGACGCTTTTGATGTAGTTCCTAAATTGACTGAAGCTATTAAGAAGGCTCAGGGCTAATGTCCACTGAAAAAATAAAACTTGAGATTCTGGGACTGTCGTCAAGTCAGTCCCAGTCTGGCTCCTTTGCGTTAGTCTTAGGTGAAGCAGAAGGGAATCGCAGATTACCTATAATTATAGGAATGTTTGAGGCACAGGCTATTGCTATTGAAATAGAGAAGATAGTTCCTAATCGGCCCATGACGCATGATCTTTTCAAAGCCTTTTCTGTTAATTTTAATATTGATGTTAAAGAAGTTTATATCTCCAATCTGAAAGAGGGTGTATTCTTCGCCAAAATCATTTGTGAAAATGATGGAAACGTTTTTGAAATTGATTCTCGCCCATCAGATGCTATAGCAATAGGCTTACGATTTGGAGTTGATTTCTTTACCAATGAAAATATTTTGACTGAAGCTGGTATTGTCTTAACAGATGAATTTGAAGATGACATAGACCATATTGAAGTCGCAAAACCTGAGAAGAAGACTGAAATAGAGGATCTGCCATCAGCTGACTTGGAGAAGCTTTTAAATGAAGCGTTAGAAAAAGAAGATTACGAAAAAGCAGCCCGAATCAGGGATATGCTCAACAAGCGAAATTGATTTCATAAAATGGATTACCTAAGAGGACTTATCGGATTAGTCGGTTTAATATCCATTGCATGGATTTTTTCTGGAAACAGAAAAAAGGTTGACTTCCGGATAGTAGGAGTAGGTGTTTTAATTCAAGTTGTTATTGGTCTCATGATAGCAAATGTTGATTTTGTGAATCAACTTTTTTCATGGGCAAGTGCAGGTTTTGTGAAATTTCTAAACTTTGGATTGAAAGGGGCTGAATTTCTTTACGGAGATTTAGCAAAGAATAGTGAAGCTGTGCCAGGGACAAAACATAGTCTTGGTTTCTTATTTGTTTTCCAGGCTTTGCCAACCGTTATATTTTTCTCTGCAGTAACAGCTGGGCTTTATTATTTGGGAATCCTTCAAAAGCTCGTTTATGGATTTGCATGGATCATGGCTAAAACCATGAGGCTTTCTGGGGCAGAAAGTTTATCTGCTGCTGGCAATATTTTTCTAGGTCAAACTGAAGCTCCATTGTTGGTTAGACCATTCATTGGAAAAATGACAAACTCTGAGTTGAATTGTCTTATGACTGGTGGAATGGCCACCATAGCTGGAAGTGTTCTAGGAGCATATGTGTCTTTTCTAGGAGGTGGGGATCCTGAGCAACAACAAATTTTCGCGACATATCTTCTAAGTGCATCAATAATGAATGCACCTGCAGCGATTGTCATGTCTAAAATATTCCTACCAGAGTTAGAGCCTGAGAGAATTGACTCAAGTTTGAGCGTTAACAAAGAATCTATAGGAGTTAATTTGGTTGATGCTCTTGCCAGTGGAGCTTCTGACGGTGTGAAGCTAGCCTTGAATATTGCTGGTATGCTGTTGGCCTTCATCGCTATTATTTTTGCTTTAAATTGGATATTGGTAGACGGGATAGGAGAATTGTTTGGATTGAATGAGTTCGTGATTTCATCTACAAATGGAGCATTTGATGGTTTTTCTTTACAATATATTCTTGGTCAAGTATTTAGAATATTTGCTTTCATGATGGGAGTTGAGTGGGCGGAAACGATTAAAGTTGGAAGCTTATTAGGTCAAAAAACCGTGATAAATGAGTTTGTCGCTTATTTGAGTTTAGCTGAAATGAAAGCTTTAGGATTATTATCTGAAAAATCAATAATCATATCTACATACGCATTGTGTGGTTTTGCGAACTTTAGTTCAATAGCCATTCAAATAGGAGGAATTGGAGGCATGGCACCAAATCGTCAGGCTGACCTTTCAAAATTGGGGTTTAGAGCTTTAGTAGCAGCTACGTTAGCTACTATGATGACAGCTACCATAGCAGGGGCTTTGTTTAGTTAAATTGTTATAATCATATGAAAAAAAATATTCTCATTTCATTCATCTCAATTTTAGTTTTTTCAACTTCTTGTTCAAAAGATGACTCTCTAACAAGTGTTACATTTGAAAAGCAATTAGAAATCGACATTACTAGAATTGAAGAATATTTAGATGCAAACAATATTGAAGCAGAAATCCATGATTCAGGTATCCGATTTGTAACTATTCAAGAAGGCTCAGGAAGAAATCCTATAAGTAGTAATAATGTTGAAGTTAAGTATAAAGGAACTCTGTTGAATGGAACTGTTTTTGATGAAAATGCGGATGGCATAACATTTCCTCTTTCTAGCTTAATAAGTGCATGGCAAATAATGATTCCCGAAATGAATGAGGGAGGTAAGATGACAATTTATGCACCTTCTGTGTATTGCTATGGACCTAGAAGCCAAGGATCAATTCCGGCCTTTTCTAGTTTAATATTTGAAATTGAACTAGTATCAATAAATTGATTTTCTCTATTATAAAAACAAGTATGGTTTTATGATATGAATTAAAAGAAAAAAATACCGTTGGGATTATTCTCAACGGTATTTTTAATGTAGTATATATATTAATCTTTCAAGACACTAAAGTCCCAAGTGTCAAGGTACTTCGTGGTGAAGTTTCCAGACTTAAATGCTTCGTCTTCCATCATTTTTAAATGAAATGGAATAGTAGTCTTAATACCCTCTATCACGGTCTCTTCTAATGCTCGTTTCATCTTTATAAGAGCCTCTTCTCGTGTCTGCGCACTCACAATAAGTTTACCTATCATTGAGTCGTAATACGGAGGAATGGTATAGCCTGAGTATACATGACTATCTATTCTTACACCATGGCCTCCTGGGAAATGAAGGTTCGTTATTTTGCCAGGACTAGGTCTAAAACCATTGGCAGGATCTTCAGCATTGATTCTTACCTCTATGGCATGTAATTGAGGGAAATAATTTCTACCCGATATTGGCTCACCAGCAGCGACTTTTATTTGTTCTTTAATCAAGTCATAGTCAGTTACTTCTTCAGTGATAGGATGCTCTACCTGAATTCTCGTATTCATTTCCATGAAATAGAAATCACCATGCTTGTCTACCAAAAATTCTACAGTACCAGCTCCTTCGTATTTTATTGCCTCAGCACCTTTGATTGCTGCAGCACCCATTTTTTCTCTTAATTCTTGAGTTACAATAGGAGAGGGTGTCTCCTCTATTAGTTTTTGATGCCTACGCTGAATAGAGCAATCTCTTTCAGAGAGGTGACAGGCCTTTCCATTACTATCACCGACAATTTGGATCTCAATGTGACGAGGTTCTTCCACAAATTTCTCCATGTACATACCGTCATTGCCAAACGAAGCAGCTGCCTCTTGCCTTGCACTATCCCATGCTTTTTGAAATTCACTTTCTTCCTTGATTAGTCGCATTCCCTTTCCACCACCACCAGCAGTTGCCTTAATCATGACAGGGTATCCAATTCCTTTAGCAAGCTTTATTCCTTCTTCAACAGAGCTCAAGAGCCCTTTAGAACCTGGAATACAAGGAACTCCTGCAGCAATCATTGTTGCTTTTGCAGTGGCTTTGTCTCCCATTCTACTGATCATATCTTCGCTTGCACCAATAAATTTGATGCCATTTTCAGCACAAACACGAGAAAATTCAGCATTTTCAGAAAGAAAACCATAACCGGGATGAATTGCATCCGCATTGGTGACTTCTGCAGCAGCTATAATGTTAGGAATCTTAAGATAAGAATCCTTTCCAGCAGCAGGTCCGATACAAACTGCTTCATCAGCAAATCTTACATGTAGACTATCTGCATCTGCTTTAGAATAGACGGCCACCGTTTTGATACCCATTTCTTTGCACGTTCTAATAATCCGAAGTGCAATTTCTCCTCGGTTGGCTATAAGAATCTTACTAAACATAGGGATGATTTTATGAAGGTTCTACTAAGAAAAGTGGCTGATCATATTCAACTGGCTGAGCATTGTCAACCAATACTTTAACTATTTTTCCAGAAACTTCAGATTCAATTTCATTGAATAGTTTCATTGCCTCAATAATGCAAACAGGATCACCTGTACTCACTGTACTTCCAACTTCAACGAAAGATGGAGATTCAGGATTTGCAGATCTATAAAACGTCCCAATCATAGGAGACTTTATCTCAACCAAATTAGATGTGCTTTGAGTATTCTCTTCTGCTGCTGGAGCAGGAGCGGCAACTTGAGGTTGCGCTTGTGGAGCAGCAGGTATGTGAGCTTGAGCAGCAACAGGTGCAGCACTTGCAATAACATGCTGTTCCGCAGAACGCTTTATGCTCACTTTAAAATCACCTGTTTCAATATTTACTTCTTCCAGTCCAGATTCAGAAAGGAAATTGATGAGTTCTTGAATTTCTTTCGCCTTCATAGGTTAATTGTTGATTAAATTAATCGAGTTAACTAAGGTATTATAAATTGTCTAAAGTGTGTGGTCTCTTTAGAGAGAATTAATAATAATCAATTGATGATTATTTTACTCTCTCAACGTATGACCCGTCTACCGTGCTTATTTTGATCACTTCGTCTTGCTCTATAAACATAGGTACTTGAATAGTAGCACCTGTTTCAACCACTGCATTTTTAGTTGCATTAGTTGCAGTATTTCCTTTTACGCCCGGATCAGCTTGTGTTACGGTCATAATTACATGCTGAGGCAATTCACATCCCAAGACTTTTTCTTCTTCGGCATGAAATAAAATATCGCACTGTTGACCATCTTTTAAGAATTTTGGTGCGTTAATCAAGTCTTCTTGAATGGCTACTTGCTCGTAAGTAGAAGCATTCATGAAATGATAGCCCATGTCATCCTTATAGAGGAATTGGTGAGGTCGTCTTTCCACTCGTGCGGTAGTCACCTTTGTTCCAGAAGAGAAAGTATTGTCCAATACTTTTCCAGTAGAGATGCTTTTCAATTTTGTCCTTACAAAGGCGGGACCTTTGCCTGGTTTTACATGTTGAAATTCAACAATCATAAATAGATCATGATTGTATTCTATTACCAAGCCATTTTTAAAGTCTGCTGTACTTGCCATGATGTTATATTATTTATTCCTGATTATTCAGGCTTTGGATCGTATGCCCATTTCACCCAGATTGAACCCCAAGTAAATCCTCCTCCAAATGCGGCTAAAATAAGGTTGTCCCCTTTTTTAAGTTTATGTTCATAGTCATGTAAACATAAAGGAATAGTGCCACTGGTTGTATTGCCATATTTTTCAATATTAAGCATCACTTTTTCTTCGCTCACATTCATTCTGTTAGCTGTGGCGTCTATGATTCTTTTGTTTGCTTGATGTGGTACTAGGTAGGAAATATCATCACCCTTCAGGTTGTTGTTCTCCATTACTCTTGCCGCTGCATCCGCCATGTTCTTGACAGCAAATTTGAAAACAGTAGACCCTTCTTGATAGGCATAATGCTCTCTGTTTTTTACAGTCTCTTCAGATGCAGGACGTCTACTTCCACCAGCTTTCATGTGAAGAAAAGGCTCCCCAGAGCCATCTGATTTAAGATAGGAATCTTTGATTCCAAGATCTTCTTCTGTAGGTTCCAACATAACAGCACCAGCTCCATCACCGAATATGATGCACGTTGCTCTATCCGTATAATCTACAATGGAGGACATCTTATCTGCTCCAATGATGACTACCTTTTTGTATTTTCCTGTTTCAATAAATTGTGATCCTGTTGCTAAAGCATACAGGAAGCCTGAACAAGCTGCTGAAATATCGTATCCGAAAGAATTGGTAGCTCCAACTTTATTGGCTATTATATTAGCAGTAGCAGGGAATACTAAATCAGGAGTTGTTGTTGCACAAATTATCAAGTCTATCTCTTCAGCTTTGGTATTTGTTTTTTCCAACAAACCCTCCAGAGCTTTAATAGCCATGACAGAAGTGCCTTGATTTTTCCCTTTTAAAATGTGTCGTTCTTTAATGCCTGTTCTGCTAGTAATCCATTCATCATTTGTGTCCACGATAGTTTCCAACTCTTTATTCGTAAGAATATAATCTGGAACGTATCCATTCACCCCAGTGATGGCTGCTTGAATCTTTGACATTAAAAATTAGATTAAGCTAGAACTTCCTTCTCCATTACAACTTTACCTTTATAATAAAGTTTCCCTTCATGCCAGAATGCTCTGTGAGGTAGGTGTGCTTCGCCAGTTGTTGGACAAATCACAAAACTTTTAGGAGTCGCTTTGTAGTGAGTTCTTCTTTTATCTCTTCTTTGTTTCGAAATTTTCCTTTTAGGATGCGCCATTACTCTATCTTAATTATTTGTCTTTTCTTAAATTTTTTAGGGCTTCCCATCGCGGGTCAATCCCTTTTTCTTCTTCATTCGATTTATCAGCATAAATTAATATATCCGATTCATCATCGTCATCATCATTTTGAAATTTTGGATGAAGTTTTTTCATCGGTACCTCCAGCATGATAAATTCGTACAAAAATTCTCCAATGTTGATTTCTTGCTGATCTTTTAAAATCACAAAAACATCTTCACTCAATTCATTTTCTTCGTCACCATATTTAAAGATCACCTCACTTTTCACAGAGATTTGATGATTAAATAGCTCCAAACTTCTGTCACACTCTAATTCAATCGTTCCATTGATGGATAAATTGAGAGTGATCATTGAGTCAGATTTCATTAAATCGACATGGCAAGAACCTTTGCCCTTGCTCACTAGACTATCTTCGAATTCAGCAAAAAATGCCTCATCAAAGCTAAATTCAAAGCTATGAGGATTGTTGCTAAGCCCAAAAATATCAATTTTATATGCTCTTAATTGCTTCATGTCCACACTGCTCCCTAGTAAAGAAGCGCAAATTTAGATAGAATAGGTATACTACAAAAGCTTTATGAAATTACTTTTTCATATCTGAATCTTTATGTTCTTTTCTTTCATTAACGATATCACATGCTAGGTAGAGTGCATTTCTAAAAGAGGTTGAATCTGCTACTCCTTTCCCTGCGATAGAAAAGGCTGTTCCATGGTCTGGTGAAGTCCTTATAAACGAAAGACCTGCCGTATAATTGACACCTTCATCAAAAGCCAACGTTTTGAATGGAATTAATCCTTGGTCATGATACATCGCTAAAACACCATCATAATTTTTGTAAGAAGTCATTCCGAAGAAACCATCTGATGGAAAAGGACCAGAAACCAGATGATGTCTGTTTCTGAATTCTTCGATGACAGGGGTAATAATATTTTTTTCTTCAACTCCTAGCAACCCATTTTCACCAGCATGTGGATTGAGTCCCATCACAGCAATTCGTGGTTTTTTTATTCCAAAATCTTTTTGAAGAGACTTTATCATTAAATCAAGTTTTGATGAAATAGCATCTTTGGTGATCTTGTTGCTAACCTCTTTAATGGGAATGTGTCCTGTTACAATACCAACTCGTAGGTCTTTATGAACAAGAAACATTAAACTATCAGTGGCTCCAGCTTCTTTTGTCAAATACTCTGTGTGTCCTGGAAATTGGAAATCATCTGTTTGAACCAACTCTTTGCTGAGTGGAGCTGTAGTGATAGCCTGAATTTCTCCATTTTTCAAATCCTCTAATGCCTTTCTTAGAGCAATGACGGCATACTTTCCACCTGTTTCATTTTCTTTCCCAGGATTTATTTCAGTTGTTTCATCCCATACGTTAAGAACATTCACACTTTTATGATTGACTTTATCTAGAGACTTTATTTGAGTAAAATTGAAATCATCCTTATCCATATTCTTGCGATAGTAGGAAATGACCTTTCCGGAACCATAAATGACTGGCGTAAATTGTTTAAGGATTCTATTGTCTTCCAAAGACTTTATAATAACCTCAGGTCCAATTCCATTAATATCGCCAATGGTAATTCCAATGATAGGTTTTTTCATTTTATGGGAAGGTTCGCTCATTGATAGGTACTTTTATGTTATCAAATATTGAGTATGTAAATAAAGTTCAATTATACTTTAGTTTTAAAGAGATATTTGAAATTATATAGTTGAATTTCAGGGTCAAAATGGAAGAGAATAAAGGATAAAAAGTGGCAAGTGTAAGACCAAAAAAGCATTTAGGACAACATTTCCTGAAGGATGAAAACATTGCAATGAAAATTGTAGAAGCTCTTCAATATGAAGGAGATGATTTGGTTGTTGAAATAGGGCCGGGGACAGGAGTCTTAACTAAGCATTTGTTGGAAAGAAATTTTGAAAATTTTGTTGCCCATGATGTTGATGAAGAGTCGGTCAATTATTTAAAGAATCAATATCCATTTCACAACACAAAGTTTCAATTGGTTGATTTTTTGAAATTTAATATTCCAAATAGCAAAATATCGATCATTGGTAATTTTCCATATAATATTTCATCTCAATTGTTTTTTAAGATTTGGGACGAAAGAAGTAAGGTAGATGAGGTTGTATGCATGATTCAAAAAGAGGTAGCGGATCGAATTGTAGAAAAAGAGGGGTCTAAGACATATGGAATTTTAAGCGTGCTATTGCAGGCCTTTTTTGATATTGAATACTTATTCACTGTTCCTCCAAACGTATTTAATCCACCTCCTAAAGTGCAATCAGCTGTAATTCGATTAAAAAGAAATAAGGTTGATTCTCTTAATTGCGATGAAAAATTATTTAAAAGGGTCGTGAAAGCTGGTTTTGGAAAGCGTCGTAAGACATTGCGCAACGCGCTAAAAGATCTAAATTTGTCTAGACCATTTGAGGATGAAATCTTGAATAAAAGGGCAGAGCAGCTTTCTGTTGATGATTTTATTTCACTTACTTCCAAACTTCAGGAATGATGAAATCTATTATGGATTTTGAACTGTCAATAGAGTTTAAAGAGTACTTCCAACAGGCGCTATTTGAACAAGATAGTCAGTTTATTACTTCGACTCTCGAAGGTGTTAATCCAGCAGATATTTCTGCTTTACTGGATGAGTTTGATGCAGAAGAATGCAAGTATGTATTTTCCATTCTTTTACCGGAAACCAATGCTGAAATATTAGAGGATTTAGAGGAAGATGTTAGAGAAGAGTTTATCAAACACTTTTCAGCTGAAGAATTGGCTTCTTATGTAGAATTGATGGACTCAGATGATGGGACAGACATTCTTTATGAAATGCCTGTTGCAGATAGAAATGAGGTTATACGGCAGATTAAAGATGAGGAAAAAGCGGCTAATCTTATGGAACTCCTTGAGTATGATGAGGACGTTGCTGGAGGACTCATGGCAAAGGAGTTTATAAAAGTCAATTTTAATTGGAATATTTCACAATGCATTGAAGAAATAAGGAATCAAGCAGAGAATGTCGAAAAGATATACTCCATTTATGTTGTGGACGATCAGGATAACTTGTTAGGAAAGGTTGGTACGAAAAAAATCATATTAGCAAATGATAAAGCCAAGGTCGCAGATATTTATGATGAAGAAGTCATGAGTGTGGAGACCTCAACAGGAGAAGAAGAAGTGGCTAACATGATGGAAAAATACGACTTAGCTGCTATTCCAGTTATCAATGCAAGAGGTAAATTGGTAGGGAGAATCACCATTGATGATATTATTGATGTCATTAGAGAGTTAGCTGAAGAGGAACGTCAATTGATGACAGGAGTAAGTTCCGATGTAGAGGAAGATGATACAGTTTGGACCATATCCAGAGCACGATTACCTTGGTTGATCATAGGAATGGCTGGAGGCTTAGTCGGAGCTCAATTTATGGGGTTATTCAAGGATGAAATTATCATTGTTCCTGCACTCGCTTTTTTCATACCGTTAATTACTGCTACGGGCGGAAATGTCGGAATTCAATCATCTTCTATTGTAGTGCAAAGTTTGGCAAACCCCAATGTTTTTGCCGATAGTATGATTAAAAGGCTAGCCAAAGTTTTCTTAGTAGCTATTGTGAATGGAGCCATTTTATCATTAATGGTTTTCGGTGCTGTTATTCTCTTTATGAGAGAGCAGCCTTTAGCAGGGACAGTATCTTTAGCGCTATTTGCAGTAGTGTTGCTAGCCTCTTTCATGGGAACAGTTACTCCATTAGTACTTAGCAAATTTGGCATAAATCCTGCTCTAGCTTCAGGTCCATTTATTACCACCACAAATGATTTACTTGGTTTAGCAGTTTATTTCTCTACGGCGCATTTACTGTACAATCTATGAGTGAAATCAGTCAAATATTGATTGCAGATGAAATGCATGAAAGTATAGTTCCTCTTTTGAAAGATGCAGGATATGATCCTGTATACTCACCTCTCATCACAAGGTCGGAAATATTAGAAAGCATACACCATTTTAAGGGTATTATTATCCGAAGCAAGACGCATATCGATAAAGAATTAATTGATTTGGCAACTTCTCTACAATTTGTCGCTAGGGCAGGAGCGGGCATGGATAAGGTAGATGAAGAATACTTGAATGAGAAGGGTATAAAAGCGATAAATGCTCCTGAAGGAAACAGAGATTCATTAGGGGAGCATGCCCTTGGTATGCTTCTCAGTTTGATGCACAAGATTAATTCGTCCTATGATCAAGTGAAGGATGGGGAATGGAATAGAGAAAGGAATAGGGGAATAGAGTTGAAAGGCAAGGTTGTTGGTATTTATGGTGTAGGTCATATGGGAATGTCTTTTGCTAAAAAAATAAGGGGGCTTGAATGTGATGTTATTGGGTATGATAAGTTTAAAAGTGGATTTTCTAATGAATTTATTTCAGAGGTTGAGCTGGATGAATTTTTCAAAAAGACTGAAATATTGAGTCTTCATATTCCTCTAAATGAAGAGACAAGACAATTTTTTGATGTCAATTACTTTAAGAAATTTAAGAATCTGAAAGTATTTCTAAATACAGCAAGAGGAGAAATTGTGAATACAAAAGGGTTGATTTCTATGCTTGAAAATGGAACCCTTTGGGGTGTAGCATTGGATGTATTGGAAAATGAAAAACCAACCTCTTATTCAAAGGAAGAAAAGGAAGGTTTTGAGAAGCTAACATCTTTTACTAATGTAATTGTCACTCCACATGTTGGAGGTTGGACGTATGAGTCCTATCAAAGGATTAATGAGGTATTAGTGGATAAAATGAAAGACTTATTTTAACCACTCTAATGCGTCATCACAATTGTCAAACTTCTCCATCTTAAGGTTAGGCATTACGATTTTGATTGCTGATGAAATAAGATTGCTAAAAATGCTCCCTTTTGCAGAATTTGATTTGATGATAGCAAGTTTGTCTACCATTCTTACAATTTTTTTAGCTCTTGTTTTCAACATTTCTTTTATCCATAACCTAGCCTCGGTATCAAACTCTACCAGATTGGATCTATCTATTAGTAATTTCTTATATCCGTAAAATTCAACAGAATCTGCTCCTAATGTGACCAATTGTTTAGCTGTTGGTAGGTCTACTTTTCCACTCCATGTTATTCTAGATATATTGTTTTGCTTATCGATTTCGTAAGTACTCCCATTGATTTCCTGGTATACCTTAAATTCTATTTTTGGATTTAAGATTTCATTTAATAGGGGATCTTTAATTATATCATACGGAGTTAAGGTCTTTTCATTGGAGTTCAAACTTGAATCTCGATCATCTATGATAACCTCTTCAACTGCAGCGTCTATGAGTTTATAGACTTCCTTTTGCTGTTGTAAGCTTATTTTGACAGGCGCTTTTATTTCATTTTTTGTAGAGCCAAAAAGTTTTTGTAAAAAGTCTAATTTCATTTCTGTCGGGTTTTTAAGTTGTGATTATGATTCGAAACTAAATCTTATCAAATGATAAAATTTCTATATACGATAGTTACAACCTATTGATCGGTAGACAACCAAATGAATATGGTGAGTGAACTTGTGATTTCTACTCAATTATCTCATTATATTAAAACTTGATTTCACTTCATCAATAGTGTATATTTGCAACATTATAAATTATACTATAAAGGAAACGGCTTCATTGTGAGGCCGTTATTTTTTGTTTAAAGGGGTAACTATTATGGCAGTTAATTACTACACAAAAGACGGATTGCAGAAGTTGAAAGACGAGCTGAATGAATTGAGAACGAAAGGCAGAGCCGATATGTCTAAGCAGATTGCAGAAGCAAGAGACAAAGGGGATTTGAGTGAAAATGCTGAATATGATGCAGCAAAGGAAGCTCAAGGACTGATGGAGTTGAAAATCAAGAAATTGGAAGCTGTAGTAGGAGATGCTCGAATAATAGATGAGTCAACTATTGACACCTCTAAAGTTTCAATTCTTTCTCGTGTGAAAATTAGAAATAATAAGAACAAGATGGAAGTAACTTATCTCCTAGTTGCGGAGGAAGAAGCGGATCTGAAAAATGGTAAAATTTCTATTCAGTCACCCATTGGAAAAGGACTGCTTGGGAAGAAGAAGGGTGATAAAGCCATGATAAAAGTACCAGCTGGAGATATGGAATTTGAAATACTAGATATTACATTATAATGTCATCCATCTTTACAAGGATTGCTCAAAGAGAAATTCCAGGTCATATTGTTGCTGAAAATGATGATTACCTGGCATTTCTCGATATTAATCCATTGACGGAGGGTCACACGCTAGTCATTCCAAAAAAGGAAGTTGACTACATATATGATCTTGATGATCACACACTATCAGGCCTTCACCTATTTGCAAAAAGAGTTGCTAAAGCGATTAAAATTGTCATTCCGTGTGAAAGAATAGGTGTGACAGTCATTGGATTGGAAGTGCCGCATGCACACGTTCATCTAGTTCCCATCAATTCGATGGCCGATATGAATTTTGACAATATGAAGCTATCTCCGTCTAATGAAGAGTTGTCGAATACAGCTGCGAAAATAAAGAAGGCTTTCGTAAATAGTTAAAATATAAAAATAGGATTAGATCCTTTCTGACTTATAAAGATTAGTTAGGTAATAAATATTTTTATAATGAATCAGAAAACCCTGCTTAGAGTAGGGTTTTCTTATATGGAGTTTAGATTCCTTCTACTTAATTACTCATTGTATCTCTCACCTGATCTGTGATCTCTTGCATTTTTGTTTGAGTATATCTCCCTGATGTTATGTAAATGATTTCTCCCTCAGGATTAAGTAAGAAAAAATAAGGAGTATCATTTCCTTTGAAATTGAGGGCTTCTTTATATTCCTTCAACTGTCCTTTATAGAATAGGATATTAGGCTGTACCCTTTTATCTATGGTCTTTTTCAATTTATCCATCACCTTTTGATAGGCAGGACGCTTAGCTCCTGTAAACATGGGAATAAAGTAACAATGGACATCAAAATTGATATCGAATACAGAAGGAGTTTTTGGTTTGTAAATGAATTGATTGTAGACAGGGTCAAACCAACCCTTTAAGTATTGCTCTGATTTTTTTGAGTAAGCAAGACCAATCAACGTATACTTATCTGATAGATCAGCTGGTATAGTAACAAATTCGTTTTTGAGTGTTTCAGCTTCCATACTGGGGAAAGGGTCTCCAACTTGTGCTAGTGATAGCGTGGTTATCAAAAGGAGTACTGCTGTAAGTGTATTTTTCATAATTTTTGGTATTGCAATAATTTTTAGAGCTTAAAAATAGAGAGGAATGATTGATTACGTTTTTAATAAACGAATTAAGAAATCAATTTTATATGATCATTGATGTGTTTTTGATGTAGTGTATTTTGATGCGACTGCTCTTACAAGTTAGTATATTACAATATGCTTAACTATTTACAAGTTCTATCTGCTTTCATCCTCATTCTAAGTAACCAAACAGTTTTTTCTAGAATGGTGCCTATAGATAAAGATAAGGGATTACAAAAGTTCTCTAACATTAAAGCTTTATGTAAGGGTAATTCATCGGAAGCTCAAGAAGGCTCATTTTCAGTAGGATACCGCGTCATATTTGAACATTCTAATGATGATGTTATTGTCACTTTTGAATTATTAGATACAGACAAATCTGGTATCGTTGCATTTTTAAGGGAAGAGACCCCATTTTCTGAAGTTCAAATGGATCAAGTTTCTGAGAAAGTATTTACGAAAACTCTTACTGATAGAATGATAGGTGATGATTTAAGATTGGCATGCAAATTTGCCTTTGAAGGTGGATTAGCAGTTTCTAAGTATTTTGATTATAAAGTAGGGGAAGACTGCTCTGGAACAGAAGATGTCACTCCACCGGTCAACTTTACTGCGACATTGGGGGAGGTAACGTTTAACTCAGCAGAATTCATCCTAAATGGAATGGATGAATCTAATAAAGTGATATTTCGAACTGAATATGATACCAATATAGATCCACTTTCGATTGATGATGGAGAGGAAGGAATACTAATTATCAATGGATTAAATGCTGAAACTGATTATACATTCAGCATTACTGCAAGTGACTTAGCAGGAAATTATGCAGAGAATGGACCAATAGTATTGCTTGTAAAAACCTTGGAGAGTACTAATACAGCATGTGAGGGCAATGATTTTGTCTCTCAATTGGGAGAATTCGAAATAGGCTATAATTACTCTTTTGAGACAGATGGTACAGATGTTATTATGACTTTTGAATTATTGGATGATAAAGAAGGTGTATTCGCTTTCTTGTGGCAAGAGTCTCCTTTTACTGAAAGTAGATTGGACAATACTTCTGGTAAAATATATTCTGCTAGAATTCCAGACCAAGAAATAGGATCAACTATTCGATATGCTTGCAAATTTGAATTTCAGGGAGGATTAGCCGTGACAAAATATTTTTCATATGTTGTTG
>JBGCFL010000187.1:0-3505 GCA_045106975.1 Ekhidna sp.
TGATACTCATGCTCCTACATTCAGACACATCGAATACAAAGAATATAAAGCGACCAGACAAGAACAGCCTGAAGAAATAAAAGTAGCGATCCCCTACTGTCTGAAAATTGTAGAAGGGTTTAACATTCCTATCCTAATGAAAGACGGTTTCGAAGCTGATGACCTCATTGGCACCATCGCTAAAAAAGCAGGAGCGGAAGGCTTCAAGGTCTACATGATGACTCCAGACAAGGATTTTGCACAGTTGGTTGATGAAAATATTTCTCTCTTCAAACCAAGAAGGATGGGAAGTGGGATAGACATCATGGGCATTCCCGAAGTATTAGAAAAATTTGATATCAATAACGTAGATCAGGTTCGTGATGTGCTGGGACTAAAAGGCGATGCTGTAGACAACATTCCTGGTATTCCTGGTGTGGGAGACAAAACAGCTTCCAAACTTTTGAAAGAATATGGTTCTGTTGAAGAAATTGTAAAAAATGTAGACCAGTTAAAAGGTGCACTGCATAAACGAGTTTCAGAGTTTGGTCAACAAGGAATCATGTCTAAAGAATTGGCCACTATAAAGATTGACTCCCCTGTAGAATTTGATGAAGAGGCACTGAAATACGGTGAACCTAATGCCGATATTTTGAAACCTATTTTTGACGAATTAGAATTCAAAACCATCGCTCGAAGAGTTTTTCAGGAAGAAAACGAAATCAAAAAAGCTCCTACATCACAGCTAGGTTTGTTTGATGGAGGTGGCTCTAAAGAAGAAGCGTCAGCCTCAAGTAAAGAATCTATTGCCACCAGTAAGCACACCTACCACTTAGTAGAAAGTGATGAAGATATTGACAAGCTAGTAGCTCACCTAGAAAAGCAATCTTCTTTTTGTTTCGACACAGAAACCACCAGTTTGGATACAAGAGATGCTAAGTTGGTAGGAATCGCTTTCGCTACACAAAAAGGAGAAGCATGGTATGTCTCTTGTTTCGAAAATGCAGAAAAGGTCATTTCCAAGTTTAAAACATTGCTAGAAAATGATAGCGTTGAAAAAATTGGCCAGAATCTGAAATATGATATTCAAATCCTCAGAAACTACGGCATACACGTGCAGGGTAAAATATTTGATACGATGCTCGCACATTTCATGCTGGATTCTGATTCAGCCAATAGCATGGATTGGTTGGCGGATAAATATTTGAATTACACCACTGTGAAGTTTGAAAATGTGGTTGGGCCAAAAGGAAAGAATCAAAAAACGATTGATCAAATAGAGCCTGAAAAAGTAAAAGACTATGCCTGTGAGGACGCTGATATTACCCTGCAGCTAAAGGAAACACTAGAAAAAGACATTAAAGAAAGAAAGCTAGAGAAGCTCTTACATGATGTTGAAGAACCACTTTCGTTTGTACTGGCAGACATGGAATACGAGGGTGTGAAAGTAGATACGACAGCTCTTGCGAAAATGTCTGATGAGCTAGACACTGAGAGCAGAAGAGTTCAAGACGAAATATTCAAAATAGCTGGTGTCGAGTTCAATATTGGTTCTCCAAAGCAGCTTGGGGAAATTCTATTTGAGCAATTGAAACTGGTAGAAAAACCCAAAAAGACCAAGACAGGTCAGTACGCTACAGGAGAGGAAATTTTATCCAAACTGGCAGATGAACATGAAATAGCTTCCAAAATATTGGAGTTCAGAGAGTATCAAAAACTCAAATCCACGTATGTAGATGCGCTTCCAAAATTGATCAGTCCAGTGAGCAATCGAATCCACACTGATTACCGACAAACGGTGGCTTCTACTGGGAGATTGAGTTCCAATAATCCCAATCTGCAAAACATTCCTATCAGAACCACTAAAGGGAAAGAGATAAGAAAAGCATTCATTGCCAAAGACAAGGATCATGTAATCATGGCAGCTGATTACTCTCAAATAGAGCTAAGAATCATGGCTGCTTTCTCCAAGGATGAAAGTATGATGCAAGCCTTTAAAGATGGCAGAGATATTCACGCCACTACGGCAGCAAAGGTCTTTGGTGTAGATGTAGACAATGTAGAACCTGGCATGAGGAGAAAAGCCAAAGAGGTCAACTTTGGGATCATTTATGGCATCTCTGCTTTTGGTCTTTCTCAAAACCTGAACATTCCTAGAGGCGAAGCTCAAGAAATAATTGATTCTTACTTCAAGGAGTTTCCCAATGTGAAAAAGTACATGGACGAAACCATAGAAAAGGCCAAAAGTGAGGAGTATGTAGAAACCATTTTAGGACGAAGAAGATATCTCAGAAATATCAATTCAAAGAATTTCACTATGCGTGGGTTTGATGAACGAAATGCGGTAAATGCACCCATACAGGGAAGTGCAGCAGACATCATCAAAGTGGCGATGATCAATATTCATAAATGGATGAAAGAGGAAAAAGTAAAATCCAAAATGATCATGCAAGTACATGATGAATTGGTTTTTGATCTACATAAATCTGAAGAAGAACTGATTAAGAATAAAGCTGAAGAGTTCATGAAAAACGCTCTCCCATTAGATGTGCCAATGGAAATTGGGATAGGGATCGGAAAGAATTGGTTAGAGGCGCATTAGAGTTTTAATTTTCTTAGTCCAACTTTTTTCCTTCTCTTATTCACATTTGGTTCATCCTCAATTGGATACAATTGAAGTTGCCCATCTACCATTCTTGACTGAGTTCCATATAGTTGATCTTTGCCTGCTTCAACTTGTATGCGATCATACATGGTGGCCATATCAGATTTGTCAGACTCTCCTTCATCACACGATTGCTGAAGTAAAGGGAAGTATTGAATTCGATCATCTGAGTTAGAAGAATGCTGAATGGTCAAGTAAATAGCTTGGTTTGCCATATCACCTATTCGAGATTTACCCATCCATCCAAACTCGTCTATTATTGATTTTACATAAATCAAAGAAGTAGCATCGAAATGCTTTATGCTCTCATCTAAAGAGTTCATTTGAGGAGAATCAAAACCATATTCTCGCACAGTTGGCATTACCTTTTTACGAAGATCAAAATTTTCTTGGTAGATTTCTTCTAAGTGAATTTTCACAGAATCTACCTGCTGACCAAATAGTGTGAGGTTTGTGAAAAAGAATAGCACAAAAAGCTTCACTCGCTATTCTTTTCTCCCAGTGGAAGTCTCCACGCTATGTAATAATCAAATTGTGTTGAGTTTTTCCTTTTAGTATTTCCGTAACCTGGAATATCAAAAGTCTTCAACTCAGTTTCTCCGTTAATTTTCCTCAGCACTTGCCATCTCAGCGTCATTCCCATGTAGAGATTAGAAACAACTTTTCCTCTCAGCTTGAACGCTAGTTCCGCCCACCTTGCTTGGGTACTATTTGCTCTTTGAATAGTCTGCTCTTGACCAAAACCAAAATTATCGCTGTAGTCCAATGATTCATCAAAGTAAGCACGAGCATATCTCAATCCAAGAGACAATACATTTCCACTGTATTTGTCCTTCACAAAATTATGATCCACACCCAATC
>JBGCFL010000188.1:0-5219 GCA_045106975.1 Ekhidna sp.
AATACCTTAAAATTTTAGGCCTAATAAGCTATGGTTAATCAACCAATTTGGTTAACAATTAATTTGAATTGGGGGATGAAGGAAATTGGAAAAATTTGGCAAAAGGAGCTGGAAACCCTGGCCTTATTTAAAAGGACTTCAATAATGGAGTGTTAACACTCAATTCTATACCCTACATCTTTACCAATTTTGGTTTGCTCATCAATGAAAATTACCCTGTAGCTGCTGCGCTTCTTTCCGAACTCCCATCAACAAATGTTCACAATACCCTTTTTTATCATTCAGGAAAAGGAGAGCCAACAACCCCATTGAGATACTTTCTACAACAAGAAGCATTGAGTTGGTCGGTGTATTTAGCACTATTCTCCACCTTAGTTTTTCTGATCATTTCCTCTAGAAGAAAGCAACGAGCCATACCAGTAGTAAATGCTCCTGATAATGCAACTATTCACTATGTGAAAACTTTAGGAGCATTGTTTTACAGGGAAAAAGATCACAAGAAAGCGGCAATGAAAATGATCAATCATTTCATTGGAAGCATACGTGAAAAATACTTTGTTTCGGTTGACTATTCTGAGCGATTTTACAACTTGTTGGGTTCTAAAAGCGGTATCCCAACAGAGGAGGTCATACATACCTTTGAGTTGATTGCTAAGGTGAAAGGCCAGCCTGTTATCGAAGAAAAAATATTAATTGAGTTAAGTAAAAAAATTGAATTATTCAGATGAGTGATTTTGAAAATAGAATTGATTTGAGTGGTCTTTCAGAAAAGATTATACAGCTACGAGAAGAAGCCTCTAAGGCGCTGATTGGCCAGCAAGAAATGCTAGATTTGATGCTTACAGCCATGTTTGCGGGAGGTCATGTGTTAATTGAAGGTGTGCCAGGTATTGCAAAAACACTAGCGGCAAAGCTCACATCTAAGCTAATTGAAGCAGACTTTAAGAGAATCCAGTTCACACCTGATATGATGCCTTCAGATGTGTTGGGTACTTCGGTATTTAATCCTAAAAACTCCACGTTCGAGTATAGAAAAGGGCCTATTTTTTCTAACCTAGTATTGATCGATGAGATTAACAGAGCTCCAGCCAAAACACAAGCTTCTTTATTTGAAGTGATGGAGGAGAAGCAAGTGTCTAATGATGGGGAAACACATGCATTAGAATCACTATTCATGGTGCTGGCTACTCAGAATCCAATAGAACAAGAAGGAACGTATCGTTTGCCAGAGGCTCAATTGGACAGGTTTATTTTCAAGATTGTGGTAGACTATCCTGCCAATGGAGAGGAAGCACAGATCCTACAGATGACTAATAAAAATACCAATCATCATCGATTAGATTTTGTGAAACCAATAGTGACCAAAAAGGAGGTAATCGACATCAGAGAAAATCTAGAAGCAGTCATGATGAAGGATTCGCTCATAGACTACATTGTGAATTTGATCGCGAAAACGAGAGACCATCATTCCTTATACTTAGGAGCTTCGCCTCGAGCTTCCATTGATTTGATGAAATCCTCAAAAGCCTATGCTGCAATTCAAGGACGCGATTTTGTTTCGCCAGAAGATATTAAGAGGTTGTTCAGAGCTGTAGTGGAGCACAGAATCATCCTTTCACCTGAAGCGGAATTACAAGGAATTACAATTAGAGAAGTCACCGAGCAAATTCTACAGCAAGTGGAGGTGCCGAAGTAGGTAGGTGAATATATTTCCAACATATCGATTTTATGCAGTAGCAGTTTCTCTTTGTGTCATCCTATTCATAGGATATTACTACCCCTTCCTTTTTAGTTTGGGAAAAGGATTGACGTTGGCATTCTTTGGAGTGATTGTGTTGGATATCACGATGCTGTTTTGGAGCAGAGGAAAAGTAGTACTAGAGCGTCACCTGCCTGATCGGTTTTCTAATGGAGATGACAATGAAGTGACTTTCAACTTGTTAAATCAGTTTGGGTTTGCCACTCACTTAGAAGTAATAGATGAGATCCCTGATCAATTTCAGATACGAGATTTAGCAATTCGTTTTACACTTTCCTCAGGGAAAAGTTTATCTAAAACCTATTTGCTTCGTCCAACGAAAAGGGGAGAGTACCTCTTTGGAAAAACAAATGTGCTTATCTCATCGAACGTCGGATTCATAACTCGGCGATCCATTTTTGGAGAGGAGAAAATGGTAAAGGTTTACCCATCGTTTTTGAATTTGGAGAAGTATGAACTATCCGCTATTTCTCAGTCGCTAAAGCTGAGTGGGCAGAAGCGGATGAAAAAGATAGGGCAGAGTACGGAGTTTGATCATATTAAAGAATATGTAACAGGAGATGATCCAAGACATATCAACTGGAAAGCTTCTGCACGAAGCTCTCATTTGATGCTCAATCACTACGTAGATGAAAAATCGCAACCTATCTATTCGGTAATAGATAAGGGGCGACCAATGAAGATGCCATTTGATGGAATGACCTTACTGGATTACTCTATCAATGCATCTTTGGTTTTGTCCAATGTGGCAATTAAGAAAGGGGATAGAGCCGGGTTGATTACCTTCCAGCACAAGCCAGAAGTGTTTATTCCGGCACAGAAAAGAAACCTTCAGATCAATTACTTATTGGAGACACTCTACAATCAGGAAACACAGTTTAACGAACCCGATTTTGCAACCCTGTATTGGTATCTCATGCAGAAGGTGAAGCAGCGTAGTTTGATGATGCTTTATACCAACTTTGAATCTATCTACACTTTAGAAAGACAGCTTCCCTATCTGAAGCTGATTAACAAACATCACTTATTGCTATTGGTGTTTTTCAAAAATACGGAGCTGGATAAAGTAATTTATGAGCCTGCATCTTCTACTGTGGAGGTTTACAATAAATCAATAGCTACTCAGATTGCATCTGAAAAAGCCAACATTCAAAAGGTTTTGATGCAAAATGGTATTCTCTCATTGTATACCAGTCCTCAACATCTCAATACAGATGTGATCAACAAGTATATTGAGATAAAGACAAAGCGGTTGATATAAAAAAAAGAGTGCCAATTGGACTCTTTTGAAATTCTAGATTAATATGAACCTATTCATCTTTCAAACACTCCACAGGATTTACTCTGGAAGCTTTAAGTGCTTCTCGAACTTTCATGAGAATATGGTACTATCATAACTAGTTAATATTTCATTTAGTATTACTAATAATATTAGTAATACTAAAATTATTATCTAAATTTACTTTATGGCAGAGCAGTCGATAGTGCACATGGATTTAGATACATTTTTTGTTTCTGTAGAGCGATTAAGGGATAGTCGCTTGAATGGGAAACCAATTCTGATTGGAGGAAGTAGCGATCGGGGAGTAGTGGCAGCTTGTAGTTATGAGGCTAGAAAATTTGGAGTACATTCTGCTATGCCAATGAAGCTAGCGATGCAACTTTGCCCAGAGGCATTGGTGATAAAAGGGAGTCATACAGATTACTCTAAGTTTTCGCATATGGTTTCTGATTTGATTAAACAGGAAGTGCCTGTTTTTGAAAAAACATCCATTGATGAATTTTATGCTGACCTCACAGGAATGGATCGTTTTTTTGGATGCTTTAAGCTGGCATCAGAACTTAGAGATAAAGTAATTAACGAAACAGGCCTCCCTATTTCGTTTGGATTATCTAAGAATAAAACGGTATCAAAAGTGGCTACAGGTGAAGCTAAGCCTAACAATAAAATTTGGATAGAGACTGGTAAAGAGAAGCCTTTTTTAGGCCCTTTGTCGGTAAAGAAAATTCCGATGATTGGGAATAAAACATATCAGACATTAGTCGGACTTGGAGTGCGAAAAGTCTTTACACTTCAGGATATGCCCAAGGATATGTTGAGGCAAGTATTTGGAAAAAACGGAGTATCCATGTGGGAGAAGGCGAATGGAATAGATAATTCACCAGTCATTCCTTATTCTGAACGAAAATCTATTTCTACAGAGCGAACTTTCGATAAGGACACGACGGACGTTACAAGATTGAAAGAGATTATCCTAGCAATGACCGAGCATTTGGCTTTTCAACTTCGTGAGGAAAGTAAGCTCACGGCTTGTGTGGCGGTAAAGGTTCGTTATTCAGATTTCAATACCTACACTCAGCAACTGAGAATTCCTTACACGTCAGCAGATCATATCCTAATTCCGAAAATAGCTGAGCTATTCGACAAGCTATATGATAAGAGATTATTGGTTCGATTGATAGGTGTGCGGTTTAGCAGTCTAGTTCATGGAAACTATCAAATCAATCTTTTTGAAGACACAGGAGAGATTATCAACCTCTATCAAGCGATGGACAATATGCGTCAGCGATATGGAGATAAGTCCATCGTGCGCGCGAAAGCTTTGGGAGTAAATGCCATGCGGACTTTCAATCCTTTCAAAGGAGATGTGAAGGCAGTGAAAGTGGCGAGTTGATTTGATAACATGATCTTTTAAATCTGAGCGTCATTCCTGCGCATGCAGGAATCTGTTTGAAGTACAGAATGAGACTCCTGAATTCCATATTGTTTTGCAAAATTCAATAGGAATGATGATATCTATTGTACTTACGTCGCTCCGATTTTTGGATGAACGACAATTATCAGAATCTTAAAATAAAGTATTGAAATGGCAAAAGGAGGATATGTTTACATCATTACAAATACGAACAGAACAGTTCTTTATACTGGTGTTACAAGTAATTTGTATGCAAGAGTATTTGAGCATAAAGAAGATAAAGGTTCTGCTTTTGCGAGTAAATATAACTGCACAGATCTGCTCTATTATGAATTTCATGAACACATAGAAATAGCGATCAAAAGAGAGAAGCAGATTAAGAAATGGAAGCGTAGTTATAAAGAGAATGTGATCAATGAGTTGAATCCTTCGTGGGTGGATTTGTTTGATCAAGTGGAGGATATGCAATGAAGTATTCTATATATCTGAACATTATAGAGATTCCTGAATTCCGCTCGCGCTACATCAGGAATGACGACTGCTTATTTGAGTTTTTCGACTCTTGGATTGAATTCTTGTCCTACTTCATCAATACTAAACCTCATTCCTGCGAATGTAGGAATCTTACATATGGATATGCTATGATCAATGAGATTCCTGTATTCCGTATTGCTTCGCAAAACTTCAACAGGAATGACGACTGCTTACTTTTTTCTGTACGTCATTCCTGCGCATGCAGGAATCTTTCGTATCTGAAAGGCGGG
>JBGCFL010000189.1:0-11084 GCA_045106975.1 Ekhidna sp.
AAGAGTTCTAACATATAGGATAGCTCATCTTATTAGAGAGCATAAAGTAGATCCATTCAGTATTTTGTCTTTGACCTTTACCAACAAGGCAGCCAAAGAAATGCGTCATAGAGTGGAGCAAATGGTAGGACCAGAAGCTAAGAATCTATGGATGGGAACCTTTCACTCTGTATTTGCCAGAATACTAAGGTCTGAGGCAACTCGAATTGGCTACCCAAGCAACTTTACTATTTATGATGCTGATGATTCAAAATCACTCATCAAGCTGATTGTCAAAGAATTTAATCTGGACGATAAAGTCTATAAAGCGAATGTCGTTTATAGTAGGATATCCAGTGCGAAAAATAGATTAGTCTCTTGGAAGGAGTATCAAAACAATCCCATCTACCTGCAAGATGATACGGAAAATATGAGACCAGAAATGGGTCGTATTTACCGCACCTACGCTCAGCGTTGCTTTGCTGCTGATGCGATGGATTTTGACGACTTACTTTTCAATACTAATGTCTTATTTCAAGAACATGCCGATGTACTGAATAAGTATCAGCAGCGGTTCCAGTACGTGATGATTGATGAGTTTCAGGATACGAATATCTCTCAATATTTGATAGCCAAAAGATTGGGCGCTGTACGACAAAACATCTGCGTTGTTGGTGATGATGCACAAAGCATTTACGCCTTTAGAGGAGCAGATATTCAAAATATTTTAAACTTCGAGCGAGATTATCCTGATCTCAAAACCATCAGGCTAGAGCAAAACTATCGTTCTACCAAGACCATTGTCAATGCAGCCAACTCTGTTATTGGGAAGAACACCGCTCAGCTGAAAAAGAACGTTTGGACTTCCAATGAAGATGGAGAACTAATAGAGTTGATTAAGTCTACTTCCGATAATGAAGAAGGGAAATTGATTGCTTCTGCCATCTTTGAAACGAAGATGCAATTGCATGCCAACAATGATGAGTTTGCTATTCTCTACAGAACCAACAGTCAGTCCAGAGCAATGGAAGAAGCATTGCGAAGAAATAACATCAAATACCGAGTAGTCGGTGGAGTTTCTTTCTATCAGAGAAAAGAAATAAAAGACCTTCTCTCCTATTTCAGGTATGTGGTAAACCCCAACGATGAGTCTGCGATGAGGAGAATCATCAATCTACCGAAAAGAGGAATTGGTCCTGGAACCATTGATAAAATAATGGTAGCAGCTGCTGAATCTCAGCAACCATTAGAGCAAGTCATGTCAAGAGCTTCCTCTTTTGTAGGTGGTAAAGGAGGTGTGCAAGTAGAAAATTTCGCTACCCTCATCAAGTCATTTCGCTTGACGGATGAGAAAAAGGATGCCTATGAAACAGCTTCTCAAATAGCCAAGACATCAGGATTACTTAAAGAACTCTATGAGGACAAAACCATAGAGGGAATGAACCGATATGAGAACACTCAAGAGTTGCTCAACGCCATCAAGGAATTTACAGATAATCAGGAGAATGAAGACAAAAGTCTTGGTGCCTTCCTTCAAGATGTAGCATTGCTTACAGACGAAGATAGAAGTGAAAAATCCAATGATGTAGTCACACTTATGACCATCCACATGGCAAAAGGTTTGGAGTTTAACTATGTGTGTATTGTAGGATTAGAAGAAGAACTGTTCCCTTCACAAATGATGTTGAGCAGTAGAGCAGACTTGGAAGAAGAAAGACGTCTTTTTTACGTTGCGCTAACCAGAGCCAAGAAGAAGCTCTTCATGAGTTACGCGCTGAACAGGTATCGTTTTGGTAGACTAAAGAACTGTGAGCCAAGTAGATTTTTAGAAGAAGTAGACCCATCATTCATTAAAGTCAATAGAAAATTTTCTTCGAAAGATGCGATATCACCTAGCTCCAATTATGTCACAAAAAACTTTGTGAATAATATGAGGAAGGAAAACACCACAAAGAAATTTGCAAAACAAGTCAATCATCAAGCAAGTGCTGATTTTAAACCTAGTGATACTTCAGGTTTAGCCGTTGGAATGAAGGTGGAGCATCCCAAATTTGGTTTTGGTGTGGTATTAGAAATGGATGAGCAAGGAGCCAATAAAAAAGCAAAAGTTGATTTTGAAAAAGCAGGTGAAAAGACATTGCTCTTAAGTTTTGCCAAGCTGAGAATATTGTAATTAACCTCCTGAAAGCTTTAGTAACTTTTCATATTCGTCTATTCTTTCTTGATCCATGAGTCTCGTGGAAATTTCAAGAAGTGCTGTTATTATGTCTTTGGAGTAAGGATCATCATATCTGGCCTCCTCATAGAGTAATAAAGATTCCTCGTAACTTTTTTTAGCTATCTGTAGCTTCGATAAATCTTCAGTAGATTTAAAATAAAGGTCTCCTATTTCTTTGTATGTTTCGCCAAGCAACAAACTATTGGATGACAAAGAGCCAAGCTCGGAAGCCATTTTTAAATAGTTTATTCGCTGATTCAGCAAACCTATTTTTTGACCAACCTCTTTTTCTCTATTTGCTGTTTTTTTGATTTCATCTGCCTTTTCAAGTAAAATATCAAATAACTCCCCCTGTACCTCTTCTAACTTTGCAGGCCACACATTTTCATATTTAACAGAGTTGTCTATATCAGTAAAAATCCCCTCGACTGTTACACCAGTATCCACATTCTCGCCATTCACTTTGAATAACTCCAACTTAGATATGCCTCGATAGAAAAAAACTCTAGCGATGGAAGTACTAGTCAAGACATCTCTCAGCTCGTATCCTTTATCAAAAAGAATAATGGCTTCCTCATACTGACCAGTCTGATATTTTTGAATACCAGAATCCACATAACTTTGAGCGTTAGTGGTAGAAATTGTAAATACAAATAGTAAATAGACAAATACTTTCATCAACTTCACAACACATTAAAATAAAGAATTGCTCCCTATATACGCCATAAACAACCAAAGGTAAGCATACACCCAAAATGTCTAAGAAAGATCCAATCATTTTGCCTGAAAAGTACTATTTAGACTACTTCAATTATGTATTGGAGTTTGTAGAAAGACAATATGATCATGTTTTAGATCAACCCGAATACCTGTTTTACCAAGCGTTTCGAGAACTTTCTGAAGATGCTAAATGCTTATACTTACGGTTTTCAAATAGACGAGGAGACTTCTTTAGAGTATCCAAGATTACCTATTCTGAAATTGTGGATTTACATTCTGCCAAAGAGGAGTTACTTCATATGGACTTCATTAGAATCAATGAAAATCCAGACCCCATTCAATTCAAACTTTTTACCAAATCAGAACTCCTCACGCATTTTGATTTTTTAGACAAAGCGCAAAAAAAGGAAAGCCTATTACAGGAGCTAACAGAGAATGACGTACCTCTAATACAAGAGCAGGAGGAAATCGCAGAGGTATTAAAAAATGAGGAAGTAGACTTCATAAAAATGCTGTTCTTTGGGCACAGAGGTGGCAGAATGACTGACTTTGTGATTAGAGATGTGGGAAATGTGAAAATAGAAAAGCTTGACGAAACTCAGTTTAAACCTTGGTTTCAATCAAGAGAAGAGGCTCTATCAGTGATGCATATATCACAGCTAAAAAGGATGATCTATGAGATTCAGGAAGCTAACCTTCCCCTAGAAGAATACCTAGAAGAAATGCCTTGGAAAGTATGGTTACAGTATCCTCGATCTGCCAAGTCAGCCGAAAAATTATTATTAAAAATTGCCTACTATTTTGAGCAAATAGCTCAACCAAAAGAAGCACTCACCTACTACTCCTACACGGACAAACCTCCGGCACGTGAACGAAAAGTTCGCCTACTCGAAAAGTTGGATGAAAAAGGAAAAGCCGTTGAAATAGCCAAAGTCATGTTGGACTCGCCAGCAAATGCCACTGAGTTCACTTTCGCTACAGATTATCTAAACAGGTCAGGAATTAGAATCAATCGGAGTATGACTCAACGACTGAAAGATGCTCCTTCTATTTCAATTAAAAAGGGCCCTGCTATAAAAGTAGAAGAAGCTGTTCTTCAGTACTTCGTGGATAAAGGATGGGAAGGCTATCATGCTGAGAATTATTTGTGGCGTGGTGTATTTGGTCTCGCCTTTTGGGATATCATTTTCGATACACGTCATGGCTCTTTTCATCACCCCCTACAGCGACAGCCCTCTGACCTCAATGATGAAGCGTTTTTTGAATCTCGTGTTGAATTGTTGGAAACACAGCTTAGTAAGTTCAAAAGTAAAAAAGCACTACTCAACCACATCTCAACTATGCATGAGACTAAAGAAGGCGTCTCCAATCGCTTTGTTGGATGGCACGAATCATTGCTTCCCTCCATGATTGCACTGATCGAGAAAATTCCTCTTATGGGTTTGAAAAAAGTTTTGATAGAAATGTCTAAAAACATGAAAGACAATAGTGCAGGTTTCCCAGATCTATTCATTTACAAGGGAAATAAATATCAATTTTATGAGGTAAAGTCTCCCAATGATCATTTATCTGCTCAGCAACTTTTTTGGTTAGATTTTCTCGCTTCAGCTAAAATAAAAGTAGACGTTCTGCGGGTAAATTATCTTTAATCAATCATGGATTTAATCACCAATCTAAGAATCCAAATCAACCAATTTTGATAATTATGCTAGCGGCATTGTAAAGCTAAATGTAGTCCCCTCTTTTGAGGTCTTCTCCACCCAAATTTTCCCACCATGCTCCTCTACAAACTCCTTACACAAAGTGAGACCTAAGCCAGTTCCTTTTTCTTGCTGCGTCCCAAGTTGAGAAGTTTTTTTGTTGATATCAAACAAATTAGAGAGTACGTCTGGTTTAATTCCCGTTCCTTCGTCAGAAACATTGAACTGCAAAAATTCCTTATTGGAATAGGCTTGTATAGATATCATTATTTTATCGCCTTCACTAGAAAATTTAATAGCATTGGAGATCAAATTTCTGAGTATGGTACTTAGCATATTGCGATCAGCTTGAACTTTCAATGTGTGCTCATTCAATTCTTTTAGTGGTATCACTTGAATTTTAATTCCCTTATCTATTGCCGTCTGCTCAAGTAGTTTTTTATTTTCCTCTACTGCTTCCTTCACAAAAATGGGCTGACGATTAATCTCAAGTGCTCCTGCTTGTAAACGAGACCACTCCAAAAGATTTTCTAAAAGTTTATCTACGTTTCTAGAAGACTCTAACAATTGCTTAGAAAATTTCTGAACTTCTTCTTTTGGCCAAGAGCCTACATTGTCATGAAGTATGGTCAGAAAACCAAGCAATGAATTAAATGGGGACCTCAAGTCATGTGCTATGATGGAGAAGAATTTATCTTTTGTTTCATGAGCTGCTAACAATTCATCGTACAAGGCTCGTCGTTTTCTACTATTTCTAAATACATAAAAAAGAAAAACGCAAAGACCGAAAGCTCCTCCAAGGACAATGAACAGTTGTTGGTTTTTTACAATCAGTTCTTCTTCTTTCAATTTATTTTCTTGCGCCAATTGAGCATTCTCAAGCTCTTGTTGCTTTAGCAGCAATGAATTGATTCTTGTTTCACTTTCTTTATTGAACAGCGAATCACTATACGCTTTATACTCTTTTTGGTACCTCAAAGCTTTCCCAAACTTTCCTTGCTTCTCATACCCTTCAGCTAAAATTTGAGTAATTTGTTGCAAGTCCCAAGCTGCTCCCAAAGGTTGAGTAGTCGCATATGCTTTCAACCCAAAGCTGATACTCTTATCTAAATCACCAAGTCCATTATAATTCCTAGCCAAAATGAGATATGTAAATCCTTCCTCCCACTTACTCAGATTCGGAAACTCCTCAAGAACACGCAGATTCCATTCTATGGCTTTAGCATAATTTTCTACTGCAAATAATGACAGAGCCATTCGATTATAAGACATTGCTAAATTGATTTCATTGTCTACCGCAGAAAACATAAGAATCGCTTTTTCTGCATAATACAAAGCACTGTCCTTAGGCTCTATATTAAAATTATTGATGGAAAGATTCATATAGGTTTTCCCCAACAATAAAGAGTCGTTGATCGCCTCGGCAATAGCTGCTGATTTCCGATGGTATCTTGAAGCTTTTTCTCTATCGTCTAACACAGAAAAATTAAGACCAAGTGCATTATAGCTCCTTGCCATTCCGTATTTATCATTGATGGATTGGTATAACCTTAAACCTAATAGATTACTCTCAGAAGCATCATCATAATTACCCATGACATAATAAGCAGTTCCACAGCCTATATGCGCATTCCCTTTTTGAGCTACAGATGCTTCCGGTGCATCTATCACTTTTTGATAGTACCATAGCATTGAATCTGGTGAATCCGGATAAAAGGCACTCCCTAACTCTTTGTGAATTTCAATAGACTTGTCCTTGTCACTATCCTGCAGCGCTTTACGTAAGCTATCAATTTTAATATTTTGAGCTTCTAAAAACCCAAAGAGTAGTTGAGATAATAAGATAAGACAGACGTACTTCTTACTCATTTATTGTGTTATTAACTAGGCTGGTAGAAACTACGTATCAGGCATTCCCAATTGGTAGACATGGAAGATAACAATCATTCCTCCTCTTTTCAACTAAAACCCTCAGTTAATTCATTTTTCAGATCAGTTATATAGCTCACACTTGAGAGAATTGGCAGCTCACTGGAAAAGAAATACTTTAGTGTCTTTCAATCAATAATAGGCTCATGAACGAATATCAAAGTAGAAAAATAAGATTTAAAGAGCTTCTGAAAGTAGAAGATTGGCACATCAAAGTATACACGGTCTCTATTGATGGATCGTTTAATCACTCTCTATTCTATGAAAATGTAAAGAATAGTCTTACGGATTGGCTTCAATCCAAGAACAGTTTTAATTCGGTAAATAACAAAGTTGGATTTCTGATTCTTCATCCCGCAACAGAGGGAATTTTCTCAATCATCAGTTGGTGGGTAGGCGGAAATATGCTGAACTCGAATGTTTATCTATCTGCCTATGGCGATCACAATCGATTCAATAAAATATCTGGTGATGGATTAGGCCCATGTGTCTGGGAACTTGAAGTGATCAATCATGAAAGACTATCTTGGATTAAGCACTTCTTGAAAGCTGAGTCAAAACCAGATCTTGATGCTTATTTAAAAGATGTCATAAATACGGAAATATAATGAAGACACCAACTATACGCTTTGCAAAACAATCTGATCTAGAAGATATCGTAATGCTGTGTGAGCAACATGCACATTTTGAGGAATCTGATTATGATTCTTCTAACAAAAGCGAAAATCTAGACAGACATTTATTTGGAAAGAATCCTAGCTTATTCTGCCTAGTGGTGCAACAAGAAGAAAGCATTATCGGATATGCTACCTATATGAAACAATTCTCCACTTGGGATGCTGAATTTTACATTTACATGGATTGCTTGTTTCTAAATGATGAATCAAGAGGAATTGGCATTGGTGAGGAATTGATCAATCGAATAAAGCAGGAAGCACAAAAATTTGACTGTAATCATATTCAATGGCAAACCCCTGACTTTAACACCAGAGCCATCAAATTTTACAAAAGAATTGGAGCTGTATCAAAAACAAAAGAACGATTCTTCTTGGGTGTATAAAACTATTTCAAATTATCCGATTAGCAATTTTAAATGGGATAGTTCCCTGCATCTAACATAAACCTTTTTTGAGCACTGATGACATTGGAGATAAAAAGCCGTATAAAAAGAGATAAAGAAAGGAAAACATAACCTTAAAGCGGATTTTGTGACATCTCACAATCCGCTTTTCTTGTTTCACACTTTCGCATCATGTAAGATCGTCTTATCCATACACGGTACATTTTATTCAGAAACCGAATAGCTTCGCGAAGCTTTATTGAATTTTAGAAATATGGAAAACAAGAAAACTCCCAATTTTTTCCTTTTGGTCATCGTGACCATTTTAGGAATGGCGATATATAAAGAATTCGACTTTCAGTCCTTCCGATTTGACAAACCGGCATTAGCTGTAGTCTACATCATTGTATTTGTAGTTTGCCTCGTACTCATGATCAGGAAGTACAAGAGTAAATGAACATCATTGACGACATTGGGTTAATCACCGTCTTTCTTCTGATACTTCTTTCTGGTTTTTTGTTCGTGAATGGCTCTCAGAACAAAACTGCTAATACACTGTTTGGGCTATTCTTGCTTGTTACTTCCTTCGGAATATCTGCCCTCTTTCTAGATGTATTCTACGAGAGATTCACTCAACTCAATCTAGTCAGAGCTGCCTCTGTGTTTCTACAGATACCTCTTTTCTATTTCTATATAAAAAAAGCCTGTTATTGCGATTTCAAACTAGCTTGGAAGCATTTATTGCATGCTGTTCCATTTCTTGTTTTCGGCATGCTCTTTTTGGTTTATGGAGTTTCAGATCGACTAGATGTTGTGTTTGTTATCATTTCACAACTTCAGTTTTACATATACATCTCCCTAGTTTTCTATGAGATCATCAAATACAAGCGCATTCACAATGAAAATCATTCATTGCAAAATGAGGCTTATAGATGGTTAATGACAACCACTATTCTATTCACATTAGGCAATAGCCTCATTCTACTCCGAGGCATATTTCAAGCATTAAACGACTACCAATCGTTTCCTCTTTTAAACGTAGGCATCTCGCTATTCGGTCTTGGTGTCATCTCTTGGTTTGTTTTGAAAACCATGCGCCATCCTCATCTTTTCACAAGTGTTTATCAGCATTCCAAATTAGGAACCACAGTAGTGAATTCAAAGAATGATTATGAAGAGGAAATACAAAGACTATCAAAATACATGCAAATGCATCAGCCTTACCTAGAAGAATCGCTCACCTTACAAAGCCTTGCCGATAAAATAGGACTACCCGAAAAGCAACTTTCATTCCTCATCAACAAAGTACTGGACCAGCACTTCTTTGACTTTATCAATAACTACAGAATTGAAGAAGCGAAATCACTGCTCCAGCAAGGCGACTTAAACATTCAGCAAATCATGTTTAAAGTAGGGTTCAATTCTAAATCCTCGTTCAATACCTCTTTTAAGAAATACACCTCAAGCACTCCATCTAAATATCGAGAATCCATTAAATTTTCGAAATAGCATTCCCGTACTTCCCTTTTTCATAAAGAAAAAAGGTTCGACTTTCCTAAAATCAAACCTTTCCAGCTCTACTATTTTCTTGATTTACAAACGGATCATTCTCTGAGAATGAATTCTGAAACAGAACAAAATCAATTAATAAAACAACACTCATGCGCGCTTTCAAAAACATTGCTCTCATTGTACTCATCATGCTTATATGGTCTGCCTTTATCGGGTACGGATTCATAGATGGATTCTTGCTGAAACCTATAGCCTCTGATGAAACAGTCGAAGCTTTCTTAACAGCTGCTAAGAAAAAAATAGATTCAGAATATGTTGGCAATCTAGGTATGTCCATCATTGAAAATGGAGAAGTGGTTGAGACATACTTTCATTCTAGTGACGATAAAACGGTAAATGGAAATTCGGCATTTCCTGTTGCTTCTATCAGTAAATGGGTTACGGCTGTAGGTGTTTTAAAACTGGTAGATCAAGGACTACTCGATTTAGACCGACCTGTAGACGACTACCTCACTCGATGGCATTTACCTGCTAGTGAATTTGACAATAATCAAGTCACTGTGAGAAGGTTACTGTCTCACTCAGCAGGTTTAGTAGACGATCTAGGATATGGTGGATTCTCAAAAGACGAAGAAATTCAGAGTTTAGAAGCTTCTTTGTATAAAGCAGCAGACGGAGACTACTCCGAAGGGATAGCACGAGTTGGGTATGAACCAGGGAGTCAGTTCATGTATTCAGGAGCGAGCTACACGCTATTGCAACTCATTGTAGAAGAGGTAACAAATCAACCATTTTCAGATTACATGACTGCTGAAGTATTGCAACCTTTAGGCATGAATACCTCCAGTTATGCACTGTCTGATAGCACTAAAATTGGCTTGTTGCCTGTCTACCAAACTGATGGTACCACTCGACCAATGAATAGGTTTACCGCTAAGGCTGCTGCATCTCTCATGACGAGTATCTCTGATTTATCTTCTTTTATGCTTGCTCACATTCATGGGAATCAATTGCTATCATCAAATATGGTAAACATGATGAGCCAACCAACTAGCTACCGCAATGGAGTGCCTTATTACGGTTTAGGTCCAAAACTATTTAGCCAAGACCGAACCAATTCCAACATCATAGGTCATGATGGAAGTGGAAATAATGCCATCAATACCGCGGCGCGAGTGGACTTACAATCCAAAAGTGGTATCATCGTTTTGGAAACTGGCAACTGGGACATAGCCTCCTCTATTGCGGATGAATGGCTGTTCTGGAAAGCCGACATTGCTGACTATGTAGTCATGCAACGAAACAAATCCTACTTACTGACGCTATTGCTCGTAGGATATGGTTTCATCATTGTATTCTCCCTTTTCATTATGAGGAAAGGAAAGGTTTCGCATTCATAATAGTCAACATAAAATCGGAATGAATCATCGCCACATCTTTGCACCTTTTAGATGTGAGAAAATGATAGCTCAGAAAAAATAAAAGATAAAGCTGATCATGACATCTTTGCCTTTTTCAACTATTAGATTTTGAATGCTGCACACTATAGAAAACGAATACCTTGTTTGTACGATTGAGTCGAATGGAGCAGAAATACGCTCTCTAAAGAGTAAAGCAACTAATGAGGAGTACATCTGGCAAATAGACAACTCTATCTGGGGTAGCAGCTCGCCTGTGTTGTTTCCAGTTATTGGAAAAGCTAAGGGAGACAAGATTGCTTTTAACGGAAAGGATTATGCTATGCCCAAGCATGGAATCATGCGAAACACCGATCAGCTTATTTTCGAGCAAAAGGAAACTTCTAAATGTGTCTTTACTCTTAACAGCTCAACAGCTACTCAAGAACATTATCCATTCAAGTTTTCATTCTCGGTGGAGTTTCAGCTGATTGATCAACGTTTGATCATGACCTATCACATTGAAAATGGAGATTCAATACCTATGCCTTTCGCATGTGGTGGACATA
>JBGCFL010000019.1:0-5650 GCA_045106975.1 Ekhidna sp.
ATCTGGATCATCATTGATATTCGTCACTTCCAGCATGACTTCCTGAGTCACTTCTATTCTCCCATCCGATGCGCTCAATGTGATCGTGTAAGATGCCACATCATCATCTGAAGGTGTGCCTGCAAGCGAAGCTGTTCTATCACCATTGTCCGTGAAGGTCAACCAAGAAGGGACATCAATCGCCGTGATGATAATCTCATCGCCTGCATCTGCGTCATTCACAACAATATCGTAAGAGAATAATGCAGATTCTTCTACAGTGCTGATTGAAGGTGAAGTAGTGAAAGACGGAGCTTTATCAAATGCTTCTGGCGTAGGAATCATCCTGTTAATCTCGAAACCTGATAACCAATAAATAACCCCCCCATCATTTATTTCGAGTACTGACGTTTTGACGAGAGGCTCACTTACAGCTATATGGCCTGTTGGAGAATCGCTAACGTTTAGTCCACCATAAGGGAAAAAATTTGCTGAAGATTGCTGCACCCATGTGTTGTTCTCTAGTCGGTAAACAAGACTAAAACCTTGAGTAGGTGTATCATCATACACAACAGAAATATATGGCGACCCATCTGGATGTATTTCCAACTGCATATCTTGTATGTCACTGGCAGAGGATAATGTGGAAGAAAGATCAAGTGTAGGTAAGTCTGTCCAGCTACCTACTCCATCATAGGTTTTCACTGCCACATTGCCCGTGCTATTAACGATGTACGCCAGGTACAACAGTCCATCATTCGAAAACTCGAGATCTTTGGTTTTGCTTTGTGATGCTTCCGAAAAACGCACATCAGATGCCGATAGCAATGTTGTCATCCCGCTGTTGGTTGCAGCATCACTCGCGATGCGCCTCACTTCTAGTGAAGTATTATCTCCATAAGTGAAGTACAGGTCATCTCCATAAGCTTCCAAATCCATGTCAGTATTTGGGTTGCTCAAACCAGAGAATGAAACCACATAACTATTATCGATACCTCTTCTAATGACTAGATTACTGGACTCGAGCTTTAAGTAATAAAACTCATTGCTGTCGTCAAAGACCAGATCGCCAAATTCATTGTAACCTTCTCTAGTTAGAAATTCATACCCACCATCATCATTGGGAACATAGGAAGTCACCCCATTTACTCCATTGGTAATCAATGTCGGGAGACCAAGTGCTGGGTCTACCTCAACTTTTAAATTCTGAAATTGATTTAAATAAAAATCATCCCATAGGAGTGTTGGTGATGCATTCACATCATTGCTGAAATAGTCACGCACAGAGATCGGGTTAGTACCTGAAACATCAAAGAGTTCTAATTGAACGGTGTATAGTTGCTCCGATTGGCTTCCTCGGTTTGGATTTTGAAAAACTCCCTTATTGCGTATGCGATTTGTAACCCAAATAGGTTCACCATTGTACAGCGTCATGTCTCTGGAATTCAAAGCGCCCAGATTTGTGTCGGTGTACAGTATCCACTCTCCAGAATTCGTATCATCCAGAGCACTCAAGGATAAGGTGAACTCAAAGCTTTCTCCAGGACTATTACTAGGAATCGTTATCACCACTTCACTATTTGTATAGGTCGTTTTAGGAGAAAAAGTCATTGGTATTGACACTTTACCATTGATCAATACTATTGTAGAAACTTCGCTGGCATCAAAGCTCAGGTCTGCAGATTGATCGCCGGTGATTTCTATTACTGGATCGCCATTTAATTGCAAGTTGGTCAATCCTAAATTGGTGATGTCCAGTTCAAATTCCTTATCATAACCTACTCCAATTTGAATAGGTAAAGTAGCTCCTCGCTCAACCTCTATCCCATTTATCGTCACACCAACTTTAGGAGTAATGGCTTCAGTGGTCCATAGATCAGAGGGTCCATTAGAGCCATCTGTAGATACGAATGGCCTGCCTGTCACCTCGTCTATTGCTAATTGCGCAAGAGAAATACTTTGAGGGGCTACTCCCGATACATAAGTATCATTAAAAAGCCTGAATGTTCCATCTTCATATACTGCTGCACTTACCCCTGAAGAGGCACTTGTTCCTAAGAAAAGAAACATGGGTTCATTGGCAGCACCTAGTCCGAAAAGGTTATTACCTTGTCTACTAGGGAAACTGGTATAATCAGATCCAGTTAGCCGATCAGTGGTAAAACCTCCATCTAATAATGTGCCTGTAGCCGAAAAATGATGATAGCGTAACTGTTGCCCTTCTATGCCTCCTACATGTATATCATCATTATCGTCTATAAGAAGATTGACGTATTGGGCAGGCCTTGAAACAGGAATAGTGTTGTAGTCATAACCTATATCATCCCATCCATTGATTGGGTCATACTTCAAAACCAATACATTACTCCCGTTGGTAGCAACCGTGGCAAAAAGTTGGTTGGTACTACTGAATGCCATGTTGTAAGCAAAAACAGTACTTCCTATACCTGTTCCGAACACAGTTTGCAGGTCTTCCATAGTCAGCGTAATAGTTTCTGTAGAAGGAATGCCGTTTTGTACTTTGATGCCGTACTGATTGGTGGCTGATCCATCACGGTACGAATGCATAAATCGGACTGTACCAGTGCGATCCACTTTGAGTATTCCGTCCATCAGATCATTTGACTGATCGATCAGAAAACTTTCGGACGCATTCGTGACAAGGTTCTTTAATTGAATTCCAGTGCCATTTCCAGGATCGTTCAAGGAATAAAAATTTCCAGCTTGGTCTTTTACTAAGTCATAATGACTGGAATTGAAAGAGGTTGCCAAATTGATCGTTTCATCGAATTGCAAACTTCCATCTGAAGAAATACTGGCTTTTCGTATTTCGTTGGTCGTTGCAACAAACAATTCCCCATTATCAACATAAAGCTCTTTAATTGCAGGTATAAGTTGTTCTGACTTGACTTTTTCCCAATTCCCGTTAGATAAGCTGACTCCACGTCCGACCAAGGCCACTTCAAACACATTATCCAAACTTGAATTAGGTATGGTTAAAAACGTATTGTAAACCCGCACATCACTCGACTGGAAAGTGACTGTAAAACTGGTGGAAGCTCCTGGTTCAATGATCAGATCAGTGGCTGAGTAATCAATAGTAAATCGACCTTCAAAGTCTGAAACTGAGGCTTCTCCGAGCAGATTCAGGTCCACTGTTCCTGTATTGGTAATGGTAAACTGCTTTTGCAATTGTCCGCCATTTCCGGCGGTGAATTCTATTTCATCGCCTGAGTTTAGTATGATATCATTCTCTGATACCTGTATGGTTGCCTCATCACGACGATTTGATTGTTCCCAGACTGGAATTGTTCCAGAACAGCTAAAGCAAAGATTAGCGATTCCAGTTTTTGCGTCAAAGCCTAGTTTTCCTCCATTTTCATCAAAAGTCCATAAGTTTTTCAAATCTGCAAATTGCGGATGCGAGGTAGTGATTGGTGTATTGATTCCATCAAGGATCGTTTGCGCTGCTAGCGCAGTACTCCAAACTCTAATTTCGTCAGTAAACAGAAGCTGTCTACCATTTAGAAAAACGGTACCAAAGTCACCAGTAATGGTGCTGCTGCCAGGGATTGAGAATTCTGTTAGTTTATAGTTGTCCAAATCCATGGAGCCTGAACCTACAGCTGCGCCATTATGATACAGTATAATGTTGCTGTTATCATAGGTAAAGGCAACATCTTGGTAATTGTCAAAACCAGTGATCGCTGAAGACTCTATAGTTTGACTACCAATAATATTAGCACTTCCATCCACTTTTGAAAGCGTGAGTTTATCTCCATTTAACCAAAAAATTACTTTTTCACTGGTGCCATTTGGAGACTGACCTGTAAAAAAGACTTGATTCAAGCCTCCGTTCTTTATTTTTACAGCAAATTCTACTGTGTACGCCGTGCCTAGAGATTCGTTTTGATCCGTACTAACTCTATTGAATGAAGCAGCGTACCCTGAGCCTTGTACTGGATTAAAAGTATCGGGTGTAGTAAAGGTAACTTCCACCGCCTCGACTGGTGTTTCATCAGCAGTATATAGGTTGGCTATCTTCAAATAATAGGTGCTATTGGGTTCCGTTTTGGAAAGTATATACAAAACATTTCCATCGGTGTTGAATGACCATCGATCTATGATATCAGTTCCGTTTTCATCATTGAGTTTGAGATCAAGTACCGCATCCATATAAGACGGTGCGTAGCTTCTGGTATTGAAAAGTGCAAATGTGCCTGGCGCAGTTTCCACATAATAGTCTTCCTCAAAAGTGACTTGAATGGCTTGGGTAGAAAGCGTGCTTCCATCTCTTGGATTTACTCTGATTTTTGCCTGGGCAAATGTGGGCCTGGAGTAAGTAAATACTTGTGGCGTAATCTCATTGCCATTCGCATCTGCTATGTTCTCTAGTGTGACATGATATAATTGATCAGGCAGTGATTCATCTAGTGACACCTGTAGCGTATTTCCATCTCTGGTGATAGTCGTACTTACCAATTCGCCTGAGGCGTCATCTAATCTGACTTTTATGACATTTATGTACTCAAAAGGTTCTATCTCCGTTCCGTCAAGATCGAAAAATGGCTCATCAGCCGTAAAGGCAAATGATCTACCAAGGATAGTCGTACCCGATTCGGGATCAGCTGTAAAAACAGGGGGCGTGCCATCCACTGTAAAAGTGATGGTTTCCGTGCCAGCCATCTCATTTCCATATCGATCTTCCAGATTGGCAATTGATATATAGTAAGTTTCTCCATTAGTTAATTCACTGTCAGGAGTGATGGTTATTTTGTTTCGAATGATGGACGCTGAGAAAGGAACATCGGCTCCTGCTGCATCCGTCTCTTTGAAGGTCACAATCCCAGACAAGTCAGCATCCACAATCGCAGACCCGTCTGTATTAAAAATGTTTTCATTCATGTAGATGATCAAGCCATCCGTTTTTTGATAGTTACTCTCACCATCAATCGGAATCGATTTGCCAATGACAGGAGGATTGCTTTCTACTAGCGTAAGACCAGTTTGTGAATAAAAGTCTGCATTGTCTGAATCTGCGCTCCCAGCATTGGAAGCACTGTTGCCAGAGACGAAAACCCCATTATTGTTAATGGATCCATTAAAATGAAAAATACCGGAAGCTTTAGCTTGTCCTGAACTGGCGCCTGATCCACCGGACCCACCAGCTTGTGTGCTATTGTTTAAGACGTTGACCGTATTTAAGGTGACAGAGCCTCCATAAATAAACAGTCCAGCTCCCAAGCCAGCACCACCACCTCCAGATTGGACAACTCCATTTGCAGGGTTGGATGTGGTACCACCAAAGGTTCCTGGTATTCCTGTAGTACCAAGACCTGAAGCGCCTCCTCCGCTCGATCCCACAGAGCCAGCTCCAGCTCCATAACCGCCGTTACCGCCGTTTGCTCTGGACTCGCCAGAAAAGCGAAGACCTCCGCCTGATCCTCCAGCTCCGAAAATGCCATCAACTCCATCGTCTGTAGTGGAAGCTCCGCCTGCACCGAGTGGTCCTGCTCCGCCAGCTCCGCCAAATGCGGTGCTTGGATTGTTATAAGTTCCACCTTTACCTCCTCTTGCCTGATTATCAGTAAGAGTCACAACGTTGAGGCTTAGGTTTCCATTTGCAAGAAAGATGGCGCCTCCCATACCAGCGCCTCCGCCTCCTCCAGAA
>JBGCFL010000190.1:0-2890 GCA_045106975.1 Ekhidna sp.
CTGCAATGAGTTGCCAAAAATATCACGTGTCATCCGTTCAATTCTTTTGGCAATTCTAGCCTCATCTTCGACGATTAAAATATTCATTCTATTTAGCTCTACTTTATCACAATAAATTTAGGTGTCACATTGAGTTTATCGAGATGGGTGTTAATGATTTCGACAAGTTCAATCTGACAATACTGATAGGGATTTTGAGGCATGCTAAAGTAGAGTTAAGAATATATTTTTATACTATTTCTCCAACCATCATCAGTTGGCTCAGATGACAAGTCCCAATTCGAATGATAACTTTCCGTCAATCGTGCCTTGATATATTTCAATCCCGTTCCTTCCTCTCTACTTGCTGACTGTTTCGCACTCTCTGCAAACGTTAAAAACGTATAGCTTTTGTACTGAGTATTTGATTCATAAACAAGCTTGAATTTGATGCTATTATCACTCAAAGGCAGGCTGTGAGTAATTCCGTTCTCCAGCAGTGTATGAAGAATGGCAGGAGGTATTTTTTCCTCCGAGTCAATCCCTACTTCTTCCCAGAAGTAATTGATTTCTTTTCGATACTCCATAATCTCAAGATGCGTACGGCATAGTGCTATTTCTTGTGAAATGGTTATCAATTTTTGATCTTCTATCTGATTAAAAAGATCAAATTCTCTTGCCAGTGCTTCTATAAACAAAGCCCCCTTCTTTGGCTCCTCTTCCACCCAATCTAATAATGACGTAAGCGTGTTCATTAGGAAATGCGGTTGAATATTCTTCTTCAATAGTTCTAAACGCAAGCGTGTTGATTGAACCAATGAGTTCTCGTATGCCAATCGCTGTGCCTTGATGTTGAGTGATAGCAGATACAGCATACTTAACAAAATAAGTCCCAACCCAGTATACAAACTAATGACAAATCCGGAGGCAAGAAATACCACGACCGACAAAAGCAGAATCACAAGAACAAAGCGCGCTCCCCTTACATTTTTATAGGCTCCATACGCTACCATACCAAATGAAAAACACCACATACTCAGTACCATACCTACCGTTTTAAGGTTAAAAGCATGATCATTTATAAGCCAGAAGAAAATGAGTAACCCTGCGTATAGAATTAATGACAACTTACGCCTTGGATAGGGAAATTGCATAGAAAAGTAATAAGGAATCAAAAATGAAACGCCTAACAAAAATGTGTTAAGGATGTGTAATCTTATGACATGCAGACTATAATGCATGGGTGTGAAATCTTGGCTAAAGACCGTTAGAACAAGAGCAAAAATGAGAAAGCAACAAACACTGAAAATAAGTGTGGGATATTCTTTTCTATTGTTTAGGAATAGAAAAAGAAAATAGATGGATATGATAAGAAAAGCTCCTGCAAAAACGTGCATGTAGGAAGTTTTGATGAGCAGATCTGTGAGCAAATCTTCATAGTTTGCAATTTCTATTTCATAGTACCCTATATGATCCGGAAAATAATAGTTACTCAATCTTAAGGCAAGTATATGCGCTCCTTCTGTCGCCAGATGGGTAGGAATGCTGTAAGTAACCCACAATTCACCCTCAGGAGGAAGTTCTGCCTCTTGTCCCGGATTTCCATTTTTCCCAATCAAGATTCCATCCCAAAAGATTTCATATTCTCCATAGGCATCTATCTGAAGTGCGTAGGACTGAGATTCCTCAGGGACTTTTAGAATATCAATCTTAGTTCTTGACCAGAAAATTTGACCATCAGGAACGAGAGAATACCTTCTTTCCCAATTACTATCATTAAATACTTTCTTCGCCCAAGTTGGGTTATCACCAATTTGAAATGCCGTACTATGTTCTTTGAAAATAGCCGGCTTTTGTTTGCAGGAAGTTACCAGCAGAATTACGCCAAGGAAAAGAAAGCAAGGTGAGAATCTCAGACTCATTTTGAGATGATTTTGACTGTAAAGTAACTTGATAAATTGGTCTTTTGTGAGTGTCAGAGAGCAGTTCATTCAATCAGAGAGCAGTTGAGAAGTTAAGCGAAGCAAAACAACAACTCACACTAATACATTGAAGTATACATGCAAAACTGAAATCAAAAACCAATGACCAACTCACTTAAAGTTTTGAATACCTCAAAAGCCAAAATCCTTTTCATTTTCTTGTTTACGATCACTGGATCGTTGAATAAAATACTAGCTCAAGAAAGAGGTAGTGAGGAACATGAGCAAAGATCTAATTTTGAGTTGCCCAACATAAAAGTGATTCCTATTAAGGACACACAAAATGACAGACAATATGAATTGTATATAAAATTACCTGAAAAGTATTCAGAAAGCGAGAACACAAAACATCCAGTAATCTATTATACGGATGCCATATGGCATGTAGAAATGCTATCAGGTTCTGCTGAGTACATCACGGAAGAAACCATATTAGTCGGCATATCTTGGCAAAAAGATATCAATAAAGACTTATTGGAGGAAAGAGGAGCTCATGTAAGCAGATTCCGCGATTACACAGTACGCCCACACAGCAATCCAGAAATTCAAGCCAAATACCAATTAGGACAGGCAAGCAATCACTTGGAATTCATACGTAAAGATGTAATACCGTATGTAGAAGAAAATTATCAAACCGATCCCCAAAACAGAACCTATTTCGGCTATTCTGCGAGTGGCTTATTTGGAGCTTATATTTTATCATCCATACCTGAAACATTTAAGAATTACTTGATTGGAAGTCCATCATTGCGAGGAAACATCCCGCATCTCAAGGATCTTATTGCTGGAAAAGATCTAAAGGCGAATGTCTTCATTACTAATGGCTCCAAGGAGCAGGAGTTAGAGGAGTATGTGAAAGAGTTTGTCACTCTTCTTGAAAACAAGAACGACAACACCTTTCGGATAACCCATGAAGAGATATCAGGCAA
>JBGCFL010000191.1:0-14060 GCA_045106975.1 Ekhidna sp.
CTACACAGTTCATCAAATTACTTTCAAAAAATCTTTCAGATCGTGAGCACGAACTCATGGAACTCGCTTATAACACAGTTAGAAAGCGTACGGCAGATGCCTTATATAGGCTATATAAAACATATCACTCAGACTCTTCAACAACTAATTTTGATATATCCAGAGCGGATTTGGCAAGCATTGTAGGAACTGCCACAGAATCAGTCATACGAATTTTATCAGAATTCAAAAGAGATAAGTGGATCACCATTGATGGTAGTAATATCACCATCAATGAACCTGAGAAAATAAAAGAAGTGCAGTTTTAGTTTTCTTATTCTACAGTAACTGACTTAGCTAAATTCCTTGGTTGATCAACATTCGCACCACGCATTACGGCTATGTGATAACTCAACAGTTGAAGCGGAATCACCGATACCAACGGCATGAAAGCTTCATGAGTAGAAGGAACTTCAATTGTGAAATCTGCCATGGTTGGAATAAGTACATCTCCCTTAGTTACAACAGCGATCACAACTCCTTTTCTTGCCTTTACCTCTTGAATGTTTGAAACAATCTTGTCATAACTACTATCACGTGTTGCGATTACCACAACAGGCATTTTTTCATCAATTAAAGCAATGGGTCCATGCTTCATTTCTGCTGCTGGATATCCTTCAGCGTGTATATATGAAATCTCCTTAAGTTTTAACGCACCCTCTAGTGCCACAGGAAAGTTGTAACCTCTTCCAAGGTATAAGAAATTACTAGCGTCTTTGAACAGGTTAGAAATCCTCTCGACTTCTTTATCCGATTCGAGTGCTTTTTTAACCTTTATAGGGATGCTATTTAGTTCAGATATCAATTCTTGATACTTTGTCTGAGAGATTGTTCCTTTATTGATTGCCACTCTTAGCGCAATCATACTTAGAACGGTGATCTGACCAGTGAATGCTTTTGTTGAAGCGACTCCAATCTCTGGACCAGCATGTAAATATGCTCCCTCATGCGTGATTCTAGAAATAGATGAACCAACACCATTTACAACACCTAAGACAATAGCTCCTTTACTTTTTGCCAATTCTATTGCGGCAAGAGTATCTGCTGTTTCTCCTGATTGTGAAATAGCGATGACTACATCGCCTTCATTTATAACTGGATTTCTATACCTAAATTCCGAAGCATATTCCACCTCAACGGGTATTCTACACAAATCCTCAAAAAGATATTCTGCAACTAGTCCTGCATGCCATGAGGTGCCACAAGCAACAATAACAATCCTTTTTGCATTGATGAGAGTGTTCGAATAGTTTCGAATACCTCCAAGTACAAGTTCTCCTTTTTCGGCATTAAGTCTACCTCTCATACAATCTGCAATAGAGCGCGGCTGCTCAAATATTTCTTTAAGCATAAAATGATCATAACCACCTTTCTCTATGGCTTCAAGCTCCAATTCAAGAGTCTGAATATAAGGAGTTTGAGGAATATCTTTTGCGTCTTTAATTTCATACTTATCCCCCTCCATCACCACAATTTCTTCATCATTGAGATAAATTACCTCGTTTGTGTGTTCTATGATAGGTGTTGCATCTGAAGCTAAGAAGAATTCTCCCTTGCCCAATCCGATTACTAGAGGACTCCCTTTTCTAGCGGCAATTAGTTTCCCAGGATTTTCAGTAGAAATAAGTGCAATAGCATAAGCACCAATCACTTTTGAAAGTGCGACTCTTAGTGCATCTTCCAAGGAGATGTTTTCAGATTTTTTAATGTCCTCAATGAAGTTGACAAATACTTCGGTATCAGTATCACTCTGAAAAGTGTATCCTTTCTTTTGAAGATCTTTCTTGAGGGATCCATAATTTTCTATGATTCCATTATGGATCATCGCTATTTCACCGCTATTTGATAAATGGGGATGAGCATTAACGTCGTTTGGCTCTCCGTGAGTTGCCCATCTTGTATGACCTATTCCGATAGTACTCTTGAGTTCTTCTGGTGAGGTAATATCTTCGAGTTCTTTTACTTTTCCCTTTTTCTTGTGTGAAACTAGATTCCCATTCTCAATCAAGGCAACACCAGAACTGTCATAACCTCTATACTCTAATCTTTTTAGACCACTTAATAAGATAGGAAAGGCAGGTTTGCTTCCTAAATAACCAACTATTCCACACATAATTTTTTAATTTGATTCGGTATAGAAAATTTTCAATTTAATTCCATTATCCTTAATAATTGTTCGGCTTATGGATGTATTTTCCTTGCTGATCATAATAAGATCTTTCATTAATCTTGGTTGATCCACAAAAGGATTTCTAAAAAATAAATCTGTCGAGTCTACAGATGTACTGTATATGTTTCTTAAGAAATTTGTAGCGTCCAAATTGAGACCCATTCCCGCATCATTGAGATAGGTCAATGATGGTATGAAATTTAAAGCACCACCTGACACAGGATTGGCGTAGGAGTTATCAGTGGCAACAATATTATTAAATTCATTAAGCTCAGAAGCTGGGCCGAAAAAACTTAAATCACTTTTTCTAAAGTAAAGTGCATTGCTTGTAAGTGTATCACGGTTCCCTTCTCCTTGAAATTCAAAAGAGAAAGTGGCAGAGTTAATAACTATTTCACCATTATCAAGAAAAAAATCATAAACATTGGAGAGATCAAAGGCAGTTGAAATACCTGATAAAGGCTCAATTATGGTCTCACCAGATGCTATTTGGAGATCAGAATTCCCCTGAATAGAAACGAATTCTGTGCCTTCTCGCGAGCGCTCCACATTGGAATACTCTGTGCCAATAGTGCCATTATAAAAATTAAATTTCAGCTCATAGATAGTATCTACTCTATCGCTTCTCATAAAAAGCTTAATCCAGGAATCCTCATCGTCTAAATCAAGTCTTAGAAGACTCTCGGAATTATCCATAGTTATACCTAAAGTAGGGGAAACATAGTCGCCACCACCACCTAATAAATTGAAAACTTCACTTCCTTCTTTTGATGACTCAAACAATGCCTCGCCATATTCAGAAGTAAATTCAATGTTAATCTCATCTCTATTAATGGAAACATTTTCCATTGCTATTGGTGGTGTAGACAAATTTTCCATTGCAGTTCTGAGGTAAACAAGAGAGCTATTTAAAGTGTCCTCGGCCTCTTGTATCAGTACATTTTCAAATGATGTATTACCTATCTTAGAGTCAATTTTAAATTGAGCAGCCATTCTTTCAAATCTTAGAGAATCACCTGGAAACGTTCCTTCATCAAAGTAGTACTGAAAATATCCTTGAGCTTCTACGGTTCCTGTTATTGGATTATTGTACGAGCCTACTAGAATCTTCCTCTCACCATCAGTTCTTAAGCTGTCTATATAAATATTGCTTGCAGGTAATAAAATCTCTTCGTACTTAACAGACACATTACCGCCAAAAGGATCTTTAACACCAACATCATTGGCAGTCTCACAACCTAAAAAAACCGAGATCAAAATGATTAATCCCGGTTTAATAATTTTTTTAACAAACGTTTTACTATCCAATAAGATCATTATATAATTTGTAGTAAGACTCTTCAAAGTTTTCATCTTTCTCAATTGTATCTGTCTTCTTTCCAGAAAATTCTGCAATTAATTTTTCAAAACTTTCTGTATTTTCCTCCTGTGCATTAATAACAGCATCAGCATACTCCACCCCCATTTTTATAAACCCATCATAGTCTGCAGTTTTCAACGGATCTAGCATTTCATCATCAATGTCTATCATCTTTACTTTTTTCAACAAGTCATCACCAAATTTGTGTGTGAATCTGTTATTGTAAATAGTGAAAACTGTTTTAGCATCCTTATAAATCGGGTCGTTTTTGTAAGTTGTTTTTGTATACAATGGAATCAAGCTTGTCATCCAATCATTACAATGAATGATGTCAGGAGACCAACCCAATTTTTTTACTGTTTCTAAAACGCCTTTACAGAAGAATATTGCCCTCTCATCATTATCCTCAAAGAATTTTTCTTCTTTATCAACGAACACTGATTTTCTATAGAAGTAATCATCATTATCGATAAAGTAGACTTGAAGCTTGGCATTTGGAATAGAAGCTACCTTTATTACTAATGGTTTCTCCTCATCCCCAACAGCTATATTGATTCCAGATAGTCTAACTACTTCATGGAGTCTGTTTTTTCTCTCATTGATCAGTCCGAATCGGGGAACTAAAATCCTAATCTCCATTCCTCTTTCCTGCATCGCTTGTGGGAGTCTTCTCACAAAATCTGCAACCTCGGTGGTTTTTAGAAATGGATTTATCTCACTTGCCACGTAAAGGATCCTAACGTTTTCCATAAGTGTTTTTGAATTTATTTTGGACGAACCTTAAAAATGAGTGCAAATTTACCATATTTTTGATTTATTATCAACGTTTTCAATAAGTTAGCTAATTAAACCTTCCTTAGATATGCGGGAATTTTCTGTTCCTGAACTGCTTTCCAATTACATTTCTGAGTTAAAAGCACATCGTAAGACCATCGGTTTTGTTCCAACTATGGGAGCTTTACATGAAGGGCATTTATCCTTAATTAGAAAGTCTAAGGAAGAGAATGACCTTACAGTCGTGTCCATATTTGTTAACCCACTTCAATTCAATAACGAAGGGGATTTATCGAAATACCCGAGAACGATGGAGTCTGATAAAAATATTTTGGAAAAGAGTGATGTAGATATCCTTTTTGCACCTTCTGAAAACGATATGTATCCATTAAAACCTTCCATTTCAGTCGATTTTGGAAGTATGGCAAATGTTTTGGAAGGAAAATTTAGAGAAGGACATTTTGCTGGAGTTGGAGTAGTCGTTGGAAAATTGTTGCACATCACTAGTCCAGATAGAGCTTATTTTGGCTTGAAAGATCTTCAGCAGTTTCTCTTGATTAAGAAACTGAGTACTGATTTAAATTTCCCAGTTAAAGTAATCGGGGTTGATACAGTGAGAGATGAAAATGGGTTGGCACTTTCGTCCAGAAACGCAAGACTTACCAGTGAGGGACTGCTAATAGCCTCGAGTATTTACGCAGGCCTTAAAAAGGCCGAAAATAAAATCAAAGAAAAAGCCTCGATTGAGTCTATTCAATCTTCAATAACTAATTTCTATAAATCTATTTCTGGCTTAGATATGGAGTATTTCGAATTGGTAGACGCAAATAATCTGCAACCTATCACAACCTATGATGAACTAGATGAACTAGCAATTTGTGTTGCGGGTTACGTAGATGGTATAAGACTAATTGATAATCTATATTTGCGGCTCAAATAGAAGGGAATGCTCATAGAAGTTCTAAAATCAAAAATTCATAGAGTAAAAATAACTCAGGCAGAATTGCATTATGTTGGCTCCATCACTATTGATGAGGACTTGATGGATAGCGCTAATTTGGTTGAGAATGAGAAGGTTCAAATTGTAAATATCAATAATGGCGAGCGTTTAGAAACGTATGTTATTAAGGGGTCTCGTGGCTCAGGAAAAATTTGTATGAATGGACCAGCGGCTAGAAAAGTTCAAGTTGGAGATATAGTCATCATTATATCATACTGCACTATTGATACAATCGAAGCAAAGTCACATGAACCTGTGGTTATTTTCCCAGACGAAAAAAATAAAATCGCTTCCTAGCTTATTCCTATTAGATGTCCAAAGGCATTATCTCATTTTTAAAAATTGCACTAAGTATTGGGCTAGCAGGGCTTCTGCTATACCTTGTTTTTAAGAATATTGAATGGGATGAATTTTGGGCGAAGGCAGAGTCTGTGGACTATACATGGGTTTTTGTGTCTATTGGTTTATCCATAGTGGCTTACGTTGCTAGAGCATACCGATGGAATATCCTCTTACAGCCACTTGGTCATGATTTAAAAACTTCAAGAACTACACTTGCTGTGCTAATTGGTTACTTGGCAAATTTGGCAATTCCACGATTAGGTGAAATTACTAGATGCGGAGTTTTAAATAGAAATGATAATGTGCCAGTTGCTACGGCTTTAGGGAGTGTTGTAACTGAGAGGATCATGGATATGACTGTATTGCTTATTCTGATTTTATTCAGTTTGGTCTCTGAGTCATCACTGTTACTTTCATTTCTTCAAACTGCTTACAAGGACTTAGAAATACCAATGTATGTGCCAGTGATTCTCCTCATTATTGGACTGATAGGAATAGTAAGTCTTATCTTTTTCATTAAAAAACAAGATAAGCTGAAAGGTAAAGTTGCCGAGTTGTTAAAGGGATTTGTTGCAGGGTTTTTATCATTGAGAAACATTTCAAGACCATTTGGATTTGTCATATCTACAGTGATTTTATGGGTGGTTTATTACCTCATGTCATATATTATTATTTACTCTATACCCGAGACAGCACATTTGGATTTCTCAGCAGGATTAATGCTTTTGATTACAGGGGGTATTGCTATTGCACTTCCAGTTCAAAGTGGGTTTGGAACTTATCATGGAATGATAGCGGGCATGCTTCTTCTTTATGGAATCGAAAAAAATACTGGAATTTTTCTCGCTACACTGCTGCATTCATCCCAAATAGTGGCGGTGGCATTGTTTGGAACTATTGCGATACTTATTTCCTTTTTAATTAGGAAAAAATCAGAAGCGAGTAATGAAGAAAGTCCTTCCGAGGGTTAAAAAAATATGTTGTTTTCATAGCAACATCACAGTATTGAAATCGTAATTTTATCCAGGTATAAATAAAAAGTAAAATGCTTATAGTAATTATTGTAGTCTCCATGATAGCTAGCTGGGCAGTTAGTACAAGACTAAAAAATAAGTTTAAAAAATATTCGCAAGTAACCATAGGGTCAGGACTATCAGGACGAGAAATAGCAGAACTCATGCTGAGAGATAATGGAATATACGATGTGACAGTTACCTCTGTAGGAGGTAAGCTCACTGATCACTACAATCCAGGAAATAAAACAGTAAACCTAAGTCCAGACGTATATGGAGGACGATCCGCAGCAGCAGCAGCAGTTGCAGCTCATGAGTGTGGTCATGCCGTTCAGCATGCACAAGCCTATAAATGGCTAGAGTTTAGATCTGCTATGGTTCCTATACAAAATGTAAGCGCCCGAGTAATAAACTTTGTATTCATTGCGATGTTCATTGGTTCTTTTGCATTGGGCGGCCTAGTACCACAGGGAACAGCATTGCTTGTCATTATTGCTTGCTATTCTGTTTTCACGTTATTTGCTTTTGTCACTCTACCAGTAGAATACGACGCTAGTAATAGAGCTTTAGCCTGGATTTCAGATAGAAACATCGTAACCCCTGAGGAGCATGGAATGGCGAAAGACGCGTTGAATGCCGCGGCATCCACTTATCTGGTAGCAGCGTTGGGCTCCCTTGCAACCCTCTTATATTACGTAATGATATTTTTAGGTAGTAGAGACTGATATATCATATTATCAATGGGATTGGTAATAAGCGCACTGATTTATTGAGCTAGCTAATATTCAAGTAATTTTAAGGTTATAAAGGAACAGTTTTTGTTAAGTCATTTACTATGAATACAATCATAAAATCAACGTCTTCATTATTTGTTATTTCACTAATCGTTTTCGGGTGTGGAAAAAGTGGAGGAGGTCTTCAAACAGAATACCTCAAAAAGGCAAGAGGCGAAGCAGATGAAATTATTTTGGTAGTGGACTCCACTCAATGGGCCAATGACGATGGTTTAGGAGGTGAATTAAGAAAAACTTTCATGGCTCCAATACTTGGTTTAAATCAGGATGAGCCAATGTTCAAAGTGAGTAAGGTAAATCCAAGACGACTTAACTCCGTTTTGAAGTCAGCATCTAATATGGTTTTTGCAATGACTTTGGATAGCAAGACAGCTGATAGCAGAGTTTTACAGAAATACTTCACAAGTCAGGCGCTTAATCAGATCAATAGAGATACTTCCATCTATATGAAAATTCATAAAGATGAGTTTGCTAAGGGACAGACTGTGATGTTTCTGTTTTCAGCAACGGAAGAACAGCTAATGAAAAAGATCAATTACAATAGATCTCAGATTAGAGAATACTTCGAGTCTACAGCTAAGGAAAAAATTAAGGAGAAGATCTTGAAGAGCCCTAAAAAAGATCTGATGGCACGGCTCAAAGAAAATCATGGAGTTGAACTAACGGTTCCTTTTGGGTGGGAAAGAGCAAGAGACTTGAAGAACTTCTTTTGGTTAAGAAAAATGGATGCTCAAACTGAGCAAAGTATTTTTATTTATTATGAGCCTTATACGAATAGAAACATGTTCAATGATATTGGGGCATTTAGGGATGGTATTACTAAAAAATACTTGACAGATGGAGAAAATCCAGATATTCATATTCAGCGCCAAGTGATGATTCCTGTATTTACAGAGCGAGTAAGCTTTAATGGAAATTTTGCTGTGGAGGCTAGAAGTCTCTGGAAAATAAGTGACTCTTCAAGAGGAGGTCCTTTCCTTAGTTATACCATAGTAGATGAAGAGAATGGAATGGTTTATTACGTAGAAGGCTATGTGGATTCACCAGGAACGAAAAAGAAAAAACTGATCCGTGAATTAGAAGCTATTCTATCTACATTCAGAACACCAGGCGATTTGAGTCCAGATAAAGAATCTTAAAGTATAAAAATTGCTAAATCCTTTTTAGTTGGTGACCTTTGGCTTGGCTTATATAGCTATCTAACCAAAATAACCAAAAAAGGATGGGAACGAAGATTAGACCGAAGGAGGCGCTGGATTATCACGAAAGTAAACCAGCCGGAAAAATTGAGGTCAAAGCAACAAAACCAGTTAGTTCACAACACGATTTAGCATTGGCGTATTCTCCAGGAGTAGCAGAACCTTGCAAGGAGATAGCTGACAATCCAGAAGATGTCTATAAATATACTGCCAAAGGGAATTTGGTAGGAGTTATTTCTAATGGAACAGCAGTGCTCGGTCTAGGAAATATAGGACCTGAAGCCTCCAAGCCAGTAATGGAAGGGAAAGGCGTTCTATTTAAAAAATTTGCTGGTATCGATGTTTTCGATATCGAGATAAATGAAGAAGACCCTGATAAATTCATCCAAATTGTAAAATCACTTGAGCCCACTTTTGGAGGAATTAATCTAGAAGATATAAAAGCACCTGAGAGTTTTAAGATAGAACAAACTCTTAGAGAAGAAATGAATATCCCGATCATGCATGATGATCAACATGGGACAGCTATCATTTCAAGTGCAGCACTTTTAAGTGCACTAGAGGTGACCGGCAAAAAAATTGAAGAAATTCTCATTGTTGTCAGTGGAGCAGGAGCTGCCGCTATTGCTTGCACGAATCTTTATGTTTCCTTAGGAGCCAAAAAAGAGAACATTCTGATGGCAGATAGTAAGGGAGTTCTTAATAAGAAAAGAACAGGTCTAGATGAGATAAAATCTAAATATGTTACTGATCGAGATGTAGATACGCTTGCAGATGCTATGAAAGGAGCAGATATGTTTCTTGGATTATCTATTGCAGACGTAGTTAGCCCTGACATGCTAAAGTCAATGGCTAAAGATCCAATAGTATTCGCCTTGGCCAATCCAGATCCAGAGATTGCATATGAATCAGCTATGAAAACGCGTGATGATGTAATCATGGCAACTGGAAGATCCGATCATCCTAATCAAGTAAACAATGTACTTGGTTTTCCATATATTTTTCGTGGGGCCTTGGATGTCAGATCTTCTGCGATCAATGAAGAGATGAAATTGGCTGCCGTAGAGGCTATAGCTAAATTGGCTAAAGAGCAAGTGCCAGACATGGTGCTAAAAGCGTACAATAAAACAAGCATAAAATTTGGGAAGGATTACCTAATTCCCAAGCCTATTGATCCAAGGCTGATCACCACGATTTCCCCAGCGGTAGCAAAAGCGGCCATGGATACAGGTGTTGCAAGAATTCAAATTACTGATTGGAAAAAGTATGAAGATGAGTTGCTCGAGCGTATTGGATTAGATCAAAGACTGATATCAAGATTGGTCAATAGAGCGAAACAGAATCCTAAGAAGGTTGTGTTTGCAGAAGCCGATCATGTCAATATATTGAAAGCCGCTCAAATGACTTTGGAGTCTGGCATAGGCACTCCAATACTTATGGGGAAACGGCCTATTATAGGAGCTTTGATTGAAGAGAATGATCTTGATGCGTTGAAGGATTGTGAAATAATAGACCCTAATGAACGCCATGAAAAGGTGGAGGAATATGCTGCAGAATATACACGTATCAGAAGAAGAAAGGGTATGACTATGCATTTAGCTCGAAAAGCGATGACAAGCAGAACCTACTTTGGAATGATGATGGTGGAGAAGGGAGAGGCAGACGTTTTGATATCAGGATTATCTAATGATTATCCAAAGACAGTTTTACCCGCACTACAAATTGTGGGTAAGGAAGATGGGATAAGCAAAGTGGCAGGGATGTATATCGTAAATACTCCCAAAGGCAACTACTTTTTCGCTGATACTACTGTCAATATGAACCCAAGCGCAGAAGACTTAGTAGAAATCATTGGACTATCTGATAGAGCTGTTCGTTTCTTCGATACCGAACCAAAAATTGCCGCATTATCATTTTCCAATTTCGGATCAGCAAAAGGAGATGTGCCAGAAAAGGTGGCAAAGGCTGTGTCTCTTGCTAAGAAAAGATGGCCGAAAATGATCATTGATGGAGATCTACAAGCTAACGTGGCACTCAATAGGAAACTACGAGATGAATTATATCCATTCAATGATCTTAAAGGGCATAACGTAAACACATTAATTTTCCCTGATCTTCAGTCGGGTAACATCGCATATAAAACCATGATGGAAATAGGAAATTCTGAAGTGATTGGACCTGTTCTAATGGGTATGAAAAAATCAGTTCAAGTACTACAACTGGGTAGTTCTGTTCGGGAAATCTATAACATGGTAGCCATTGCAGTAGTAGATGCGGGCGTTACAAGCAGAGAGGGATTATGATCACATATTTAAAGGGAAAACTTGCATATAAAGACCCAACACATCTAGTCATAGAAGTAGCAGGAGTGGGTTATGAAGTCAAAATTAGCTTGACAACATACACCCATATTAAGGATAAAGAGGACATTCTGATTCAAACCTACTTACATATTAAAGAAGACAGCCATACGTTATTTGGTTTCTATGAAGCATCAGAAAAGAAGCGATTTCTTGACTTACTGTCTATCAACGGAGTAGGACCAAGCACAGCGCTAATGGTATTGTCATCTTTAGACGCAAGAGAGTTGCAAGCAGCTATTGCAAATGAAGATGTCAAAACAATTCAAAGCGTAAAAGGAATTGGCGGAAAGACAGCACAACGAATTGTCTTAGAACTCAAGGATAAAATGCGCAAGGAAGGATTATTGGATAAATCAATAGAAATTCAACCAAGATTTGATAATACACTTCGATCTGAGGCGTTATCAGCGTTGACTACTTTAGGGATAAATAAATCTGCAGCAGAGAAAACTGTAAATCTTATTTTAAAGGAGCATGGTGAGGAGATTAAACTGGAAGAAGTGATCAAATTATCCTTGAAAAGGTCATAACCTAATTAGAAGAATTTATTTTTTGAAATCTAAGGTATATATACTGTTCCTAACAGCATATTTTGTGCTTCTAAGTGGGGTAGATGCTTCAGTCATTTTGCAACAGCAAGACACGGCTAAGCAGGATACACTGTTGCCATATACCCCTAGCAAAGCTCCCACTTTTCAACCTGCTTACCGTTTTGGAGACCCTTTTTCTAATAGGGTATCTCGCTCTCCACTTTTTCTTCGTGATCCATCTCAACTGGACATGCAAGTGCAGTTCAATCCAGATACAGCATCGGATGAAAATGGAGTGACTTACTCGGTGTATGAAAATATTGGAAATCTTGACTTTCGTCCAGCATCTTTCATGTCTTTTGATGAATTCAATAATTACAATAACTCCCAGCTTAATAGAGAATATTTTAAAGAAAGGTCTGCGGGACTTGACGGAGAGAGTGCTGTAAGTGGTAGAAGCTTAGTACCTCGTATTTATATAAGCCCTGTGCTGGATAGAATTTTTGGAGGTAGTTATGTAGACATTCAGCCCAATGGATTTGTTACGTTGGACTTTGGAGGCAGATTCCAGCGAAACTTTGATCCATCTCAGACATTAAGACAACAGCGAAACGGCTCATTCAATTTTGACCAACAAATTAGTATGAGTGTCATAGGAAAGGTGGGGGAGAAGCTTGCCGTGACTGCCAACTTTGATAACAATAACACCTTCGATTTTCAAAATAATTTGAAAGTTGAGTACACAGGGTTTGAAGAAGACATCATAAAAAGAATAGAAATTGGTAATGTGAGTATGCCAGTGAGTAACTCTTTGATGTCCGGTGCTCAATCTCTATTTGGAATTAAGACAGAGCTACAATTCGGAAAACTCTATGTTACCTCAGTACTTTCGCAACAGCGTGGAAGAAGTGAAACACTCAATATTGAAAGCGGATTTCAAGGAAAAGAATTCGAAATGGAAGCGTCTCAGTACGATGAAAATAGACATTTTTTTCTCGGACATTTCTTTCGCGATAACTATGAAGACTGGCTGAAAAATCTTCCTAATATAATTTCAAGGGTGAACGTCACAAGGATGGAAGTGTATGTCCTCAATAGGAATAATGACACGGAAACCACACGAAACATTGTGGCATTAATGGATCTAGGAGAAGTGGGTAAAATTTTCAGTTCAGATGTAAATGCAACTGGTGCTGTATCGGGAAACCCAACTAGAAATGAAGCCAATAATTTATTTAGTCAGTTAGATCAATATCAGGTCGATGGTATAGACATGGCCCTCACTGGTGATTTCCCGTCATTTGAAAGTTCTCGAGATTATGTGAAAGTAACTACGGCAAGAAAGCTGGATGATACGGAGTATGATTTCGATCCAGAACTGGGTTACATATCCTTGCAAAGACAGTTGCAAAATGACGAGGTATTAGCGGTTTCTTATGAATATACTTTTAATGGGGAGCGATACAAAGTAGGAGAGCTCACGGAAGATTATCAAGGCAGATCGGATAGCGAGGTGATCTACTTAAAAATGCTCCGCCCAAATAAGATTGATATAGAGTTACCTACTTGGGATTTGATGATGAAAAACATCTATAGCCTCAATTCCTCTCAGGTGAGTAGAGAAGGCTTCCAGCTCAAGGTGCATTACCGGGATGATGCGAGTGGTATTGATAATCCAAACTTACATGAAGGAGCTAGACTCCAGAACATCCCATTGATTCAGGTAATGGGATTAGATAGGCTAAATCAGAACAATGATTTACAACCTGATCAAAATTTTGATTTTGTGGAGGATATCACGATAGATACTAGAAATGGAAATATCATTTTTCCAGTGCTAGAGCCTTTTGGAAAAACTTTAGAAAGCTTTTTTGATCCTAACACAGAAGGAGCACTTATTGAAAAATATGTTTATGATGAACTTTATGAAGACACTCAAGCTCAAGCCGAATTGAATGCTACTAAAAACAAGTTTGTTATCATTGGTAAGTTGACGGCTGGTTCTGCCAGTGAAATACGCTTGCCAGGAATCAATATCGCAGAGGGATCTGTAGTAGTGACGGCTGGAGGTCAGCTGCTTGCCGAAAACATTGACTACAGTGTAGACTACAACTTAGGAGTGGTTCGTATTTTGAATGATGGAATTCTTAGTTCTGGAAAATCACTTAATGTTTCCTACGAAAAAGCAGACCTTTTCAATTTCCAAACAAGAACGCTTTCAGGCACTCGATTCGATTATCGTTTCAACGATAATTTCAACATAGGAGCAACATTACTTCATTTGAATGAACGACCAGGAGGGATATCACGATTTGCAGTAGGTAACGAACCAACGAGTAATACAAAATATGGCTTGGACATTAACTACCAGTCTGAGTCTAGGTTATTGACTAAGATGGTAGATGCATTGCCTTTGGTAAGTACTAAAGCACCGTCTAGGGTTACTTTTAATGCCGAATTTGCCCAATTAAGGCCA
>JBGCFL010000192.1:0-21140 GCA_045106975.1 Ekhidna sp.
ATGGTTAGGTTTTTCATAAGTTAGTTTTTAGTCAACAGTGTAAGAATAGAAATTAGCTTACTTCATAATTCAAAACATAGGATGCTTCTCCCTCTCCTTTCAGATTACTCATCATTTCGGAAAAGCTTCCAGATTCTTGCACTTTAAATTCAAATGATCCTAAAAGCTCATTCGCATCCAAGTAGTCATATTCCCATAGATCAATGCTTACGGTTCGACCTTCAGGTATCTTAAAACCAAGATTGATGGATACTTGCTCATCCACATCAATGGCATAAAATTTTGGTTTAACTGGCCATATTTTTTTTTCTCCTACTTTCAGGTAAATTTCATCTTTATCGGTCTCATCGGTCTGCATACAGTTGATTGATACTAGTTTCAATTTTGGCATTTTAGTAAAATTTGATGGTTAGTAAAGTTGTGAATTGACCCAGTTATTTATTTGACTTTCTAGAATAGTTAGTGGTAGGCATCCGTATTTCAAGACCTCATCATGATAGCTTCTTATGTCGAACTTATCACCCAATTTAGCTCTTGCTTCTTCTCTCAAACGAATGATTGTTTGCTCGCCGACCTTATAGCTGACTGCTTGCCCAGGAGTCACCATATATCTTTCTATTCGCTGCTCAGCTACATAAGCGGTGACTGGTTGATTATCTAAAATGTAAGCGATAGCTTGCTCTCTAGTCCAGCCTTTTGCATGCATTCCTGCATCTACCACGCAGCGAACGGCTCTTTCCATATCATTACTAAGTCTTCCTAAATATTGATAAGGATCGTCAAACATGCCCAACTTCAAGCCAAGTGTTTCTGAATAGAGTGCCCATCCTTCCCCATATGCGCTCATCCAATACGATTTCCGAAACTCTGGAATATCTGCTTCTTGTTGGATGGCTACTTGATAGTGATGACCTGGTATTGCTTCATGAATAAAGAGGGTTTCCATGTCAATATAGTTGTAGCTTTTGGGATCTCTAACCGTCTCATAAAAAATACCTGGCCTTGAACCATCTCTTGATGGGGGCATATATTGAGCATTGGCACCAGCTTCTCTAAACTTCTCTGTAGCTCTTACTTCAAATTTTGCTTTGGGTACTAAGTTGAAAAGCTTTTTTAGCTGTGGTTCCATTTTGCTTTCAAAAGATCGATATCTATCGAGCACCTCTTCTTCTGTTTCAAATGGAGCAAATTTCGGATCACTTTTGACATAGGAGAAAAAATCAGTGAGACTTCCTTCGAAAGAAACAGCCTCTTTTAAGGAGTCCATCTCAGACCTAATTCGAGCAACCTCTCTTTTTCCAAGATCAAAAATCTGATCAGGAGTCATATCCAATGTGGTATAGAAACGTAACCAGTATTCGTATTCCTTTTGACCATTGCTATTGTCTACTAGCCCAGTAGTCTCTCGTGTGTTGGGGATGTATTGATTTTCAACAAAATCATTGAGTTTTTTGTATGCTGGTTGAAGCACATTCTCGATTACGTCCGTGTAGTCTTCTATTAGTTGTGTGCTCGCTGCGCTATCAAGGTCAGCAGGAAGATTTGTTAATGGGCGAAAGAAGATGCTTTCCTTAGCAGGAGTTTCAAAGAGGGGCTTTAATTGAGCGGGAACCTTGATCATAGATGCTTTAGGAACGGTATTATTCAGCTCTAGACCTTGCACCATATTCTCAATCGATTGATCTACCCATTGGCTGAAATAGTTCATGCGGCTCATAAAATTTCTATAATCCTTTTCAGTTTTGAAGGGGACATAGGAGCTACCGGCTGCTACCGTAGCAAAGTTTTGAGGGAAGCTGAATACAAATTGATCTACAGGTCGGTTGATTCCATACCCATTACTCAGTTGAGTGTTTTCAGTGGTTAGTTTATAAGATAAAATATCAACGCTTAAAATCTCATTGGCTGTCAATTTTTGACGATCTAAGCTTGCCAAAGTATCCAGATATCGCTGGTTTAGTTTTAGTTGCTTATTGATAAACTCTGGTCCAATGTTGATGGCTAATCGGTCATTATAATCATGAACGTCATTGCTAGTTGCCACTAATGGATTTAATTCATAAGTCTCGTCAGCATATTTGTCCAATATTGGTTGTAAGGCAATGGACTCATCTTTTTCACTTTGATTGCAAGCCACAGCAATGAAAAGAATTGCAATGGGTATTAGGCGATAGTTTTTCATGTAAGGTTAGTTTGAGTCTGAATTTACAAAAAATCAGACAATGCTTACACATTTGAATGAGCTGCTTACTTTTCAAGGATAGGTTAGGTATAGAATATTTCGAGCTTGAATACTAAATAAGAGGACATACTCCCCCTTAATAAAGGTGGTTGGGGGGTTGTTTTTGTGCAGCTACTTTATCGAAAGATAGCGCATCTACGATTGCTTATAAATGACTACAGTGTTGATGTGTATTCAACAATTACCTCGCACAGCTTACCTAAATCCTCTTCATCAATCACATAAGGAGGCATTACGTAAATCAAATTCCTGAAAGGACGAATCCAAACTTCATGTTCCACGAAAAATTGTTGCGCTTTGGAGACCTCTACTGGTTCATGAAGTTCTACTACTCCAATGGCTCCAAGAACTCTCACGTCTTTTACAGAACTCAATGTAGATGCTTTGTTTAGTCTCTCTTTCAATTGGGATTCTATTCGCTGAACTCGTTCCTCCCAAGTCGATTGAAGTAACAAATCGATACTCTTATTGGCAATAGCACAGGATAGTGGGTTGGCCATGAAAGTAGGGCCATGCATAAAGACTCCAGCCTCTCCGTTACAAATAGTTTCTGCTACATATTTAGTGCAAAGTGTGGCAGCCAAAGAGATGTAACCACCTGTCAGTGCTTTTCCTAAGCAAAGAATGTCAGGTACAATATCCGCATGTTCGCAAGCAAACATCTTCCCTGTCCTTCCGAAACCTGTAGCGATTTCATCTGCAATGAGTAGTACTTTATGTTGGTCACAAAGCGCTCGAATTTGTTTTAGGTAATCAGGTGAGTAAAACCACATTCCACCAGCTCCTTGTACAATAGGTTCTAAAATGAATGCAGTTGTTTCAAAAGCATGAGCTTCAAAAAAAGAAGCCAATTCTAGTAAATCTTGATTGGAGCAAGATTCGTTAAAGCGTTTTTTGGGCTGCTCTACAAAGTAGTGCTTTGGAAGAAACTCAGAAAATAAGTGGTGCATGCCGCCTTCCGGATCGCACACAGACATGGCCCCAGTGGTGTCTCCATGATATCCATTTTTCAAGGTCATAAATTTAGTCTTTTCGGGCTTGCCCATCGCATGCTGATACTGAATCGCCATCTTCATGGCGACCTCAACAGAAACGGATCCACTATCAGAAAAGAAGACTTTTTCTAGACCAGCAGGAGTCATACTAACAAGTTTTTGTGCAAGTGTAATGGCAGGCTCGTGTGTAATTCCACCAAACATCACATGAGACATTTCTCCCAATTGATCATAAATCGCCTTATTCAATTCAGGAACATTGTAACCATGTATGGCAGTCCACCAGCTAGACATTCCATCTATAAGTTCTCTGCCATCATCAAGTTTTAATCTAACTCCAGAGGCAGAAACGACAGGATAGGTGGGAAGGGGGTTAGTGAGAGAAGTGTAGGGGTGCCAAATATTTTCCTGGTCAAAGGCGAGTTGCTCAGCGCTAAATAATGATTCTTTCGGCATAGGATTGAATAATTTTTGGAGTTAGTTCCTGCTCTCGATCTATTTCCAATAGACAAGTTGCTTGTGTTCGGTTCATGACCACTTCAAAGGTAGAAGGATTCTTCTCACCATTGAAAATGATACCCAGCAAGGGTACTTGTTTTTGCTTTAGAAGAGATAGTGAGAGCAAGGTATGATTAATACTTCCTAAGTAGTAATCTGCAACCAAAACGACGGGCAGTTCTGTTTTACATATCCAATCAATGTTGAGATAGTCTTCCCTCATGGGTACCATTAAACCGCCAGCTAGCTCAATGATGAGATGGTTTTCAGTCTCAGGGATTTGCAACTGATGTTCATCAATTCTGGTTTTGTCAATATCAGCTGCTGCATGCGGAGACATAGGCTGTGAAAGCATGTAAGCCTCTTTGTGAATGATCGTATCAGGAGAAAGTTTCTTTGTTTTGATGGAGTCAGAATTTTCTAAATCTCCCGCCTGAATGGGCTTCCAGTAATCCGCTTTAAGTGCTTGACACAATATAGCCGAGGCGACTGTTTTGCCAGTGTCTGTTCCTATTCCTGCTACTATGATTTTTTTTTGACTCATAAGAAATGTGTCATGCTGAGTTTGTCGAAGTATAAGCACATTTCGACAGGCTCAATGTGACGTTTATTTTAAAACATTAAATAACAAATCTATCTCTTCTTTGGTATTGTAGGAGTGGAGGCAAAATCTAATTCTTTCTGCTCCTTCTGCCACACTTGGTCTCCTGATGGGCAATGCATTTATACCAGATGCTTGTAGTTTGCTGGCTATATTGACCACCTGTTCATTTCCAGGAATGATTAAAGATTGAATGTGTGATGGAGAATTAATCCAACCATTCGAATTTTCTCTTTTGGAAATGAAGTAGCTAATGACTTCTCTCAATTTATTCCGCTCTTCAGTTATTTCTGGGAGTACATTGTACATGGCAGAAATGGTAGCAAATTGATGCGGTGAAGGAGCTGTGGAAAATATGGTAGATCGAGAAAAATTGATCTGATATTCTTTAAGCCAAGAAGGACCCACAACCGCTGCGCCATGAACGCCTGAGCCCTTTCCAAAAGTCATGATTCTTGCAAGAACTTGATTTTCAAGGTTTAGTTGCTGGATCAGCCCTTCTCCATTCTTACCAGCTAGCGCCATGGAGTGTGCTTCATCTACTATGAGCATGGTGTTCTGCTTTTGGCAGATGCTGGCAATTTCTTCTAGAGGACATATGTCCCCGTCCATAGAGTAGATAGATTCTACAATGACTAGTTTTTGTCCGCTTACTCTCTGTAGTTTCTGCTCTAAATCAATAGGATCATTATGCTTAAATCTGATTTTTGATGATTGACCAAGCCTGGCTCCATCAATCAAGCTGGCGTGGATCAACTCATCAGTAAAGAGGGTGGTTTCTTTGGTCGCAAGACAGGAAATGAGGCCTAGGTTAGCTGTATAGCCCGAGGAATAAATTAAGGCACTCTCTGTGTTATGAAAATGAGCAATTTTATTTTCTACCTTTTCTGCATAGCTGGAGTTACCACTTAAAAGCCTAGATCCTGTTGCTCCATTCGGAATGCCATCGAGGCTTTGCTGCTCGGTAGCAATGCGCTTTTTGAGTTGCTCCGACTGTGCTAACCCTAAATAGTCATTGCTATAAAAATCAATCCCCTCTGGAGGGAGGGGAAATGTTCGCAACAAGTGTTGCTTTTTTCTTTCTTCAAGCGCTTTTTGGTAGCTGTTCATCAATTCATCTCACAAAGAGGGTTTTGATTTATGCTTCTACTTTCTCAGGCTTCTTATCATACTTGAATGCCTCTCTAGGTACTAGTCCCAGTAGATCAAACATTTCTTTATCATCGTTGAAATCAGGATTTGGAGTAGTTAGAAGTTTATCCCCAGCAAAGATAGAATTGGCTCCAGCCATGAAACACATAGCTTGTTCTGAGAGTGACATTCCTTCTCTTCCTGCAGATAGTCTTACGACTGATTTTGGCATTACTAACCGTGCAGTTGCCACCATTCTCACTAGTTCATGAAAAGCAACTCTTGGCTGCTCTGCAAGAGGCGTTCCTTCTACAGGGACCAGCGCATTTATTGGCACAGACTCTGGATGTACGTCCATGTTGGAAAGGGTTTTCAGCATCCCCATTCTGTCTTCAGCAGATTCTCCCATTCCGATAATACCACCTGAGCAAACGGTGATGTTGGCTTTTCTTACGTTGGCAATGGTCTGCAAACGATCGTCATATTCTCTGGTAGAAATGATGTCGTCATAAAATTCTTCGGATGTATCAATGTTGTGATTGTAGGCATATAATCCTGCATCTGCTAACTTTTTTGCTTGCATTTCATTGACCATGCCTAGCGTGCAACATACTTCCATGTCCATGCCGTTTACGGTTTTCACCATGTCTAGCACTTTGTCAAAATCACGATTATCTCGCACTTCTCTCCAAGCTGCTCCTAAACACATACGCGATGCACCGCTTGCTTTCGCCGACTCAGCTTGTGCTTTTACTTCTTCCACTTCCATCAACTTATGCACTTTCACATCTGTATGATATCTGGCTGCTTGTGGGCAATAGGAACAATCCTCAGGGCAACCACCTGTTTTAATGGAGATCAAACTACTCACTTGTACCTCTCTTGAAGAGTGGTATTTGCGATGTTCTGTTCCCGCTTCGAATACTAAATCGAGTAATGGTCGATTGTATATTTCAGCAATTTCTTCAAGAGTCCAGTCGTGTTTCAGCTCAGCCATTCGGTATTAGAATTTGTATGGTACAATATTAAGAAAATTAGGTTGAGCCAATGAGAATGCCATGAAAAAATACCGTGCTAAAAAATAAAACCCCGAACTGCCAAGCCGGGGTTTCTTCCCACAAACCATCTTCACCATGATTTGGGAGACTAGGTGGTGAATGAAGCGGATTATTTTATTTGAAATGCATTAGAAATTTGTCAAGCGATTTACTGACATACATACTTACAGCCATGTCAGCTCCTTTTACATATTTTTTAGGATCGCATTCCACGGCTTGTGTCTTTTTCATTGTTTGATCATTGACACTGAATACTGTAAAAGCTCCGTTTGAAGAACCCCATAAATCTTGGGATGCACTTTCAACAGCTTTGTATTTTTTCTTTGGATCAAAGACGCCTTCAATTTCTACTTCTTTTTTAGGTTTGAAGTTGGCAGCCGCTTGATACTTTAAGCTTTTTTTATAAATAAAAGCAACGTTTGAAGTAATTGGAAATCCTCCTTTGAGGGAGTTATTCTTTATCCATAACCCTTCCCCAATTCTAAAATTAGCTTTAGCTACTACTTTAGCAATTCCGCCAAGTGACTTTCCTGCGGCTTTACTTGCTGCAGACTCTCCATCCTCAAAAGCAGGCAAGATGATCGAAACATTGGCAACTACAGCGCCTTCAAGATCTTTTGAGATTCTACTTTCTAAATTAAATCCTCCACCTTTTTCATTGTAGAGAAATTCATAACCAGTTGGAGTAACACTAACATATCCTGGCATAAATGTTTCTGATGGAGTACCGCCCATGGCTTTTGACCATCCCGCTAATGTTTCTGTTTTAAGTGCCTCATCAGGTGTAATAATTTCAAAACCTTTGGCTTTCAACCTAGCAACGTACTCATTGTAGGCATTATCTACTGATTTTTGTAGCTCGTCTTGCGGGATTCCAGCGATACCTAATAGAAGGCTAGCGCTTGCATCGCTTCTATATCCACCACCAATTTCTCGACCACCAGCGGCTACATCTGAGTCCATATATAGTAGCTGATAATAGACAGCAAAATTGTGGATGTAGATTTTTTTTGGAGCTGTTTTTACTTTTTTGAATTGTGATTCAAAGTCTGTCTTAACTTCAAAGTCTTCTACTGTTTGAGCTTGCAGCATAAATCCAACTAGGAAACAAGCGGCAAGTGATAAAACTATTTTCTTCATGGTATCTGTGTTTTGATTATATCAAAGTTGAAAACTTATTAGGTTTCATTTTATCCCACTGAAAGGGCATATTAACATACCATGAACTACGTAGATGCAAAAAAGACTCCCTTCAAGAAGAGAGCCTTTATGTATAGCTGGGTTTGTTTCTCGTTAAGATGGAATTTTAATAAAATACTTCAGTGAATGTTCCCGAGGCAGTATAAGTATATGCTTGAGAGTTGCTATTTCCTTCGGCCTCCACACTGAAACTGCCAGAAATGGTTTGATTTTCTTTATCAATCTGAGTTATAGTAATGGAAAGTGCATCTAATCGATTGAGCTGATTGAACCAAAAACCAGCACCTTCTTCACGGGTATATGTTTTTTCTTCTAAGGGGACATCTGAGGTAACAGAAATTTCAAGCCCTCCAGTAGACCAACCTATGCCCATTTCAAACGAAGTGATATTAGGATCTTGACCACTTGTTCTCTCAATTCTAGCGAAAGCACATTCTTTTTCACTTCTATTCACTATTGCATTCTTCTCACATGCAAAAGGCTCTTCTTTTTCGCACGATAGACTAATGAACACAAAAAACACTAGACCAATTGTTGTTTTTAATTTTCTCATAATTATGACCTATTTAGTGCGTAACCCCATGTGATATTAAACATAAACCCACTCAACGGGCGCTTACCTAATTCCGCACCGAGGATGGAATTTCCAAGAAATTTGTAATCTCCATCATGAGGAGCTGTGTACCAATGGAAACCAACTCGCCAACCGAATGTGCCATCTCCTTCAGTTGCAGGAGCCAACGTGTCATCGCTCAATCCCGTAACAGGAAGTATAAATATGTCTGCATATATTCTGGTAAATCCTGCTCCAATTCTTTCTACATCATTATTAATCATTGTTTTCACATAAGCTTGTGAAGTCATTTGTCCACCAATGTATAGTCCAGCGAGATTGATATTTCCTGGAGCAATTCCATTGATATCATCCTGTGCGCCAATTGAGCGATAGTGCAATCCAGCTCGAACTCCATATTGATTTTTATACTGTCCCGAAGGAATAGTGATTGATTTGGTCTCTTCCACTGTGTATCGCTGACCATTCTTATAACCACTACCAGCAGTTGGATTATAGCTCAGTATAACAGGAACTTCTTTGTTTTTAATTTGAGTTTTCAATGGGTAAAACCCACCTGCTTCAACTAAAAATGTAGGACTTCCAGAATTAGGACTATAAACATCGAATCGTGCTGCACCTTCTAATGTCAACTTATCTGATATGCCGTATCTAGCATTGGCGCCCAAAAAGATTGCTAAGTCAGTGGCATTGGATTCCATCCCGAACTCTGGGGCAATAAACTTAGTATATGCCTTCTCAGGATTATCTTCTAATACTTTATAACTGACCGTTTGAGCTAATAGGGAAAGAAATGAAAGTGAAGCGGCAAAAAATAGAATTGTCTTTCTCATTGTTGATTTGATTTTGTAAATCAAATTTCAATGAAATTTTCAGCATGTTAAATCCCGTGTAACAAGGATTTTGTATACCATGAACTACTGATATTACTAAATCAAATTATTTGCGTAGGCAAATTTGATAAGGCCAACCAAATTATTGGTTCCAGTTTTTCTGAAGATATTTTTTCTATGAGTCTCTACTGTGCGCTCGCTAATGAATAGTTCTTCGGCCATGTCTTTGTTGGTGAATTCACGAGCAATCAATTTTAGAATTTCTCTTTCTCTATCGGTTAATAATTTTTGTTCCTCGTTTCCATTGAGACCCTTCATCAGCATGGCATTGATATCGGAGCTCAGGTATACTTTATCTTGTTTTACCGCATGAACTGCGTTTACCAATTCATTGTGCGAGTCTTTTTTAAGGATATATCCGTTTACTCCTTCTTTTAATATTTCTTTTACTAAGTGCGCTTCGTCATGCATACTTAGCACGATGATTTTAATGGAAGGATATTTTTGCTTTACCCTTCTGACGAGTGCTAACCCATCATCGTCTGGAAGATTATAATCCGTGATGAGTAAATCTGGTGTTTTCTGTGTGAGTGCATCCAGTGTTTCTCCAACAGAACCTGCTGAGCCTATCACTTCAAAATCTTCTTCAGCAGAAAGCACTTTGATGAGTCCTCCCAAAAGCATTGCATGATCGTCCGTAAGAAATATCTTCATTGTGGCAGTTTTCTTCTTAGAAATGAAAGATAATAAATTCATAGATTCCTCTGTCTTATTTGAAGAATCAAAAAACACTAAAGAACAGACTTGATCCTATACCGTTTGTATGGTATTTTGATCTACGTCTTCTCTTTGAAGAATTGCCGACGGAGCGTTAACAATAAGAACATTTCCTTTATTGTTTAGACTTGTTTCAAGCTCCAATTCGCCATGAATTAGTTTTGCTCTGGTGTTTAGGTTTCTCCAACCATTACCCTTTCCCTGTTCCAACAAAGATTGATCAAAACCTGCTCCATTGTCTTCTATTAGAAGTGTGATTTCGGATTCATCACATGTGATTTGAAGTATGATTTTATCCGCGTCTGAGTATTTCAAAATGTTGTTGATCCACTCTTGTGAAATTCGGTAAAGCGAGATTTCTTGGAGTTCGGTTAGCCTCTCATTCAATCCAAAGATGTTGAGTTCAACAAAAATTTTCCCTGTTAAGTTGATTCTGCCAGCAAATTCATTGAGCGCACTTTCAAGACCATGTTTTATCAGCGTTTGAGGCATCAAATCAAAGCAGATATTCTTCAATTCTCCGTACATTTCATCAATTACTTTAGATGAATTTTCAAAGACTTTTTGACGCTCATCTGGTTTAGCTCCTTCTTCTAAGTTTTTTAAATTCATATTAAGTACCGAAATCATTTGACCAAATCCGTCGTGAAGGTCTCTAGCATACCTGGCTCGTTCTTTTTCTTGAGAGGAGATGGTAGCATTGATCTCTGATTCTCTTGCTCTAAGCTCTGCTTCTTTTAATTTTAGTTGTTGCTTTTTCTTTAATCTGTTTTTTTGAAGAATACCTATTGTAACAAGAAGGACAAGAGCAATGAGTAATGCTGCCAATAGGATTTGATTGCGTTGAAGTTCAGCTTCTTTTTCTAATAGCTGAGCATCTTGTAAAGCTATTTGTTGTTCTTTTTGTCTTGTCTTGTATTGAGTTTCTAATTCAGAAATATCCCTAGACTTCTTTTCTTCTGCCATTTGGTCTCGAATTTCGAAATAGTTGTTTCTGTTTAGTAATGCACTTTCGAAATCTGAGTTTTTCAATGCCACTTGGTATTTTGCTTCATAAACTTCGGATTCAAGTGTTTTTGATGCTAAGTCTTTTGATGCAAGTAATGCTTCATTGAAGTATTTATCAGCCAAATTTTTGTTACCAATACTTCCATATGCTCTGCCTAAGTGAATATTGTTAGTGGCTATGTTATTCTTATCATCAATTTCTAAGCTTAGCTTAAGTCCTTTCTTAGCATAGGATATTGCCTTGGAGTATTCTTCAATTAGAATACTAATTGCAGCGCCATTGGTTTTGCATAGAATAACTCCAGGTGTGTGTTGTTTTTTGGTGAAGATTGCAGAGGCACTATCTAGGTATGCTCTCGCCCTTTTGAAGTTATTGTTTTCGAAATCTACCCCCCCAATATTGAGGTACATGTTGGCTATTTCAACAGTATCTTTTTGATCAATTCTAATTTTTAAGGCTTTTTGATAAAATTCAACTCCTTTATCTGCTTGTCCCTTTTGCACGTAAGCAATACCTGTATTATTCAAAAGATTTGCCGCATTGATGCTAAATTTTTGTTTTAGGTTAGATGGAGTATTGTATGAATCAATGATTTTACTACCCTCATAAAGATAAATTAAAGCTGAATCTAAACTTCCAGACAAGGTATAAAGTCTACCCAAATTTGAATATGCTCCTAGTAGGTTGATAGTGTCGGTAGACATTAAGAATAGATTTTTTGCCTTTTTTGCATACTCAAGGCTTATCCTATTGTTTTGGAGCTGTCCATGAACGAAAGTCAAGTCGTTCGCTACCTCTCCTGCGTATTTTGACGATCCCGATTTTTCGAAAAGTCTCAACGCTTCATCATAGAATCCAATAGCGTCATTAATATCCCCATAGAACTCATTTATGTAAGCCTTGGCATGCGCTAGCATCGCTTGGTTTAAGTTTGCATTGTTTCTCTTGACTAGTTCACCCATTTTTTCTAATGAATTTGCAGCTTGAGTTGAGTCAGTTTTAGCTTGTTCCCTAGTAATTAACCAATAGCTTTTGATTTGCTCTGTATCGTTTTGAGTTTCTATGGCATTTAGTAGAGAATCTATTTTAGTCGATTGACTATTAGCCGCGGATGATATTATTGCTATAAAAATTAAGATATATATTCTTTTCACTCTCAATGATTTAGTTGAATCTCGATTTTTTTGTTTTCTAATTCTACAGGAATATTTAAAATAAGCACATTCCCTTTCTTCCCAACTTGATTTTCTAACTCCAATTCACCTTGAATCAATTTAGCTCTTGTGTTTAAATTTTTCCAACCATTTCCTTTCCCTTGTTCAAGCAGAGATTGATCAAATCCTGCACCATTGTCTTCTATTAGAAGGGTGATTTCTGTTTCATCACGAGTGATTTGGAGTGTGATTTTATCAGCGTTTGAGTATTTTAAAATATTGTTGACCCACTCTTGAGAGATTCTGTATAGAGAAATTTCTTGGAGTTCAGTAAGTCTTTTTTCAAGTCCAAAAACATTCAGCTCAATAAATACTTTTCTAGCCTGATTGATTCTTCCAGCAAATTCATTTAATGCACTTTCAAGCCCATGTTTAATGAGAGTTTGTGGCATCAGGTCAAAGCAGATATTTTTCAGTTCTCCATACATTTCGTTAATCACTTTTTCTGAGGCATCAAACACTTTCTGTCGTTCATCTGGTTTGGCTCCATCTTGGAGATTTTTCAAGTTCATGTTCAATACAGAAATCATCTGGCCAAACCCATCATGAAGATCTCTAGCATACCTAGCTCTCTCTCTTTCCTGGGAGGAGATGGTTGCATTAATTTCTGCTTCACGGGTCTTTAGCTCCGCTTCTTGAAGTTTTATTTGTTGCTTTTTCTTCAGCCTATTTCGAAGGAGTATTCCTATTAGAATCAGCATGACAAACAATATGCCTGAAGATATAATTGTGATTCGATTTCGCTCTAATTCTGCTTGTTGCTCAGAAATTTCCGCATTTTGAAGGGCAATTTGTTGTTCTTTTTTTTCTGTTTCGTATTCGGTCTGTAGCTCAAAAATTTGTTTGGTCTTATTTTTTTCAAAAAGTGAATCATTCAATGATATATATTTCACCACCTGTTGATACGCTTCATTGTGCTTACCCAATGCTGAGTAGTTTTTTGCTACCTCAATATGTCCTTTTACTTTCCACTCCAAAGCATTAATTTCTTGAGCTAGGCTTAATGACTTGAGTGAAGCTTCTAATGATCTCTCAAATTCTTTTGTCTTCCTATAATTGGAAGCTAATGCATTGTAAGAGTAGGAGAGTTCATACTTGTTTTCATGTAATCCGTGTTTTTCAATAGCTTCTAAATAAAGATTTCTTGCTTTTTGAACATTTCCTAGGCTATCGTTTGCGATTCCTATATTACAGAGCATGTATGGGATGTACCTAGTGTAACCTAGATTTTCATAGCCTTTTTTGGCAGCAGTACAATAGTTGATAGCATCTTGATATTTGCCCATAGATAGCAAAACATTGCCGATGTTCCCATTCGTGACGGTTATACCAAATTCGGATTTAAGATTCTCATAGATGCCCAATGCTTTTTGATAATATTCGAGTACTTTCTCAAATTCTTTTTGCTTTTTATAGACGATCCCAATGTTGCCCAAGACCTTAGCAATATCGTATGGGTCATCACTTACTTTTTCATAAATCCTGAGAGATAAAAAGTAGGCTTTCAATGCCTTATCAAAATCTCCAAGTTCATCATAGGCTATTCCTTGGTTATTTAGCAATGTTGCCAACCCTAGTGAATCTCCTAGTTCTGTTTTTATTGAAAATGCTTTCTGATTGTAAATCAGCGCGGAATCAAACAGACCTTTTGCAGAATATGCATTTGCCAAGTTGTTAAATGACGCAGATATTGCTTTTTTGGATTCGAGCGATCGACCTATGCGTAGTGCTTCATTTGCAAAGTGAATAGAACTGTCAATATTTGAATTTTTGTAATACCATGAAAGTTCATTGAGAGAAGCAACCTGCTCTAGTGATGGCTGAGTAGATAAAATTTGCTTAATACTATCTATTTCTTTCTGCTGGGAGTAGCAGAATAGCGTCAGATGAAATATAAAAAGGACTGTAATCAACCGCATACTGCAAAATACCAATTTGATGAATACCAAAAAATAAAGCCGTACAATTTGCACGGCTTTACTCGATAACCACTTCTTTGGTTAAGATTAAAACTCCAAAATAGTCTTCTCAATAATGTCACAACATTCGTGTAGCTGTTCTTCAGTCATTACCAATGGAGGGGCAAATCGGATAATGTTTCCATGAGTAGGCTTAGCCAAAAGACCATTGTCCTTCAGTTTCACACAGATGTCCCACGCTGTGGTGCTGTCTTCTGAATCATTGATGATGATAGCGTTCAATAAACCTTTTCCTCTAACTAATTTCACAAGATCAGTTTTGGCTATCAAGCCATTCATCCTGTCTCTGAAAGTATCTCCAAGAGTTCTTGCATTTTGAGTCAATTGCTCATCTCTAATGACATTTAGGGCAGCAATTGCTACAGCTCCAGCAACAGGGTTGCCACCAAAAGTAGATCCATGTTGGCCTGGTTGAATGACTTCCATAATCGTGTCATTAGCAAGTACAGCAGATACTGGGTATGCCCCACCTGAAAGCGCCTTTCCTAAAATCAAAATATCTGGTTCAGTATAAGTGGCCTGTTTTTCACAGTGTTTTTCACAAGAGCAATCGCCACATATTCTTAGAAGAGCTCCTGTTCTTCCAATGCCTGTTTGCACTTCATCGGCAATGAAAAGAACTCCATTTTTTTGACAAATTTCTTTTGCAGCTTTAATGTATCCTTCATCTGGAACGAATACTCCCGCTTCGCCTTGAATAGGCTCCACCAAGAATCCAGCAACATTGTCACCTTGAACGGCTCTTTCTAGTTCTGCTAAGTCATTGTAAGGGATGCGTGAAAAACCAGGCGTATATGGACCAAAGTTTTTATTAGCAACAGGGTCATTGGAGAATGATACGATGGTAGTTGTTCTACCGTGAAAGTTGTTATCACAAACGATGATCTGAGCTTTGTTTTCATCGATTCCTTTTTTCTCGTAAGCCCATTTTCTACAAAGCTTAATAGCTGTTTCTACAGCTTCGGCACCAGTGTTCATGGGGAGCACTTTATCGAAACCAAAGTATTCAGTCACAAATTTTTCATATGGACCTAGAGCGTCATTGTAGAAAGCTCTTGAAGTAAGTGTCAATGTTTCCGCCTGTTTAGTCATTGCGCCAACAATAGCGGGATGACAATGCCCTTGATTTACGGCAGAATAAGCAGATAGAAAATCGTAGTATTGTTTACCTTCAACATCCCATACATGCACGCCATTACCTTTTGCCAGCACTACTGGAAGTGGATGATAATTGTGAGCTCCATGCTTATCTTCCAATTTCATTAAGTCATCACTACCCATTGTCTTGTTTTCTGTCATAATTTTGCCTTTATATTCTCTGCAAGAATAATAATTTAACATTGGAGGCGCAATCAACCCTACATGAAAGAAGAAAAGAAATCAGTAGACTATTATTTTAATGAACAGGGACTCATGGTGTTTACTGAGCAATTTCATTTAAAAAGAGGCTTTTGTTGTGGAAATGCCTGCCTGCATTGTCCATATAAGCATAAGAACGTCAAAAAATAAAGCAATAGTTTGCATATTTAATTCAAATCGCGATATTTGCAGACCATTTTAAAAACCAGCTCATTTAGGGTTGGAATTTTAGATAAAAAGGGATAGAAAGATGTCAAAAGTTTGCGATTTAACAGGTAAGAGACCACAGGTAGGAAACAACGTTTCTCACGCTAATAATAAAACAAAGAGAAGATTCAACCCGAATCTTCAGAAGAAGAGATTCTACATTCCTGAAGAGGATAAGTGGATCACTTTGAAAGTTTCTACTTCTGCAATTAGAACTATCAACAAGAATGGTATTTCTGCTGTATTGAAAGAAGCAAGAGCTAATGGAATGGTGATTAATTAATCATTATTTCGAAAGAAATTTAATCCCAGCGCGTTTGTGTTGGGATTTTTTTTGCCTTATCCATCCTTATTTTAAAATGCCTATTGACCATGGTCATATAGATAAGATCATTCGTATCTTACACACAGATAATTGCTAATAGATAATTGCTACGGTTTTTCAGAATTAACGATCCCTACAGACTGATTTTCATCTTCGTTTTGATGGTGATCATTCGTTTTATTCAGAGCTATTTTATTCAAGACCTTTCTTACATGGAATTGAAGTGGCTATTACTAGGTCAGTGGCTTGACAGAGGTTTTAGTATGTATGCTGAGGCATACGATTATACAGGACCCTTTGCTGTTTTTATATATAAATACTTGGATTACGTTTTTGGACGCAGCGCCATGTTGCACCATTCCTTAAACGCAATTGTGATCATCATTCAGGCGGGTATTTTCAATGGGTTGCTCATTAAGAATAAGGCTTATGATGAGAGTAACTATCTACCAGCATTTCTCTATATGATATTGATGGTGTGTGTTCCTGACTTCATGTCACTTTCACCACAATTGTTAAGTCTTACTTTCGTGTTGTTGGCATTGAAAAGTGTATTGAGAAGAATTGACAATCAAGTAAAGGATGAGCTGTTTCTAAATTCTGGCTTATCAATAGGAATAGCTACCATGATTTACTTGCCAGCAGCTATCTTCTTTTTCGTTTTCTTGTTTTCTCTAATTCTATTTTCTACAGCTGTTTTAAGAAGGGTATTGCTCTACTTTTTTGGATTCATTCTCATGTTTGCTCTGACTTACATCTACTTCTTTTGGACAGGAAATGATGCAATATTTGTCAATAGTTTTATCTCTCAAAGTCTATGGATGAAATCGTTTGAAATGCTTTCTTTCCAAGAGACTTTATTGATTTCTGCAAGCTTCATTTTTATTCTTCTCATCTCAGTTGTGAAAACAATAGGGAGCGCTCGATTGACTAATTTTCAACAAAAAATTCAACAAGTGATTTGGCTGATGTTGTTGGGAGGAATAGGGACATTTTTTCTTTCAAATGAAGATGCTGGCTTGGAGTTGGTTTTTATCATCCCGGTACTAGCCTATTTCTTGACTCATTATTTTGTTCTTTTGAAAAGGCGAATTTTTCAATTTGCCATGCCTTTTGTTGTCCTAGGAGGCGCTCTGATTTACTCCGCCTTGACTTACTCCAACTGGTCAGATTCACTTATGGTGAAAAAGAAATATACAGCAGAGGGGACAATGATTTTTGGAAGTAACCTCAACTATTATGTTGATAGTGAAGCTGGTTCTCCTTGCTTCAATGAGGTACTATCACAAAGAGCTTTTGAGGGCTTGAATTATTATGGAAATGCAACTCGTATCTATGAGCTTATCATTAAGGCAAATCCAGCTTTAATTGTGGATGAGATAGGGGTTGCTGACCAACTTTTTGATCGATTTCCAACTCTTGCGAAGGATTACAGGAAAAAAGGGAAAAACGAATACAGAAGAATTAACAATTGATCTTTCCTACCCTATTTTGATGTCTACCCCCTTCAAAATCAGTGCTTAGAAAAATGTCCACCATTGCCTCAGCATACTCATAAGCAATAAACCTAGCAGGCAAACAAATAATATTAGCATTGTTGTGCTGGCGTGCAAGTGCTGCTAGTTCTGTGTTCCAGCATATTGCGGCTCTAATATTCTTGTGCTTATTTGCTGTCATAGCTACACCGTTCGCACTTCCACAAATAAGAATTCCTAATTGGTTTTCATTAGAAGTAATAGATGTAGCAAGGGGATGCACATGATCTGGATAGTCAACAGATCCATCGGATGAAGGTCCAAAATCAGTTACCGAAAGGCCTTTTTCTTTAAGAAATTCAATTAGCCTTTCCTTATACTGAAAACCGGCATGATCGCCACCTATTGCAATGTTCATTCTAATTTTCTTTTTTCTATTCGTTTTGCTATCACAATACTTATTTGATATAGTACCATCAAAGGTAATGCTATCAAAATTTGACTAAATGGATCTGGAGGAGTAATCATTGCGCCAAGTATGAGAATTGCAACAATGGCATGCTTGCGATAGGTCTTCATCAGAGCAGAACTTACTAAGCCTGCTTTTGTAAGAAAGTACACAATGACAGGAAGTTGGAACAATAAGCCACTGCCAAACACAATCATTGTGACTGTGCTTACATAAGATGATAGGTCAAATTTGTTTTCTAAGGCACTTGATATTTCGTATGTAGCAAAGAAGCGAATTGAAATAGGGGCAATAAGAAAATAACCAAAAAGGATACCTAGCATAAAAAGAAAACTCACTGAGAAGGTAGCTCCTCTAGATGCTTTTCTTTCGGTGGAGTGTAGGCCTGGTTTAATAAATCTCCAGATTTCCCAAAAGGCGTAAGGAAAGCCAATCACAAGCCCTGTTACAAATGAAACAGTGATATGTGTCATAAACTGACTCGCCATTCTCCTACTTAAAAGTTCGAATGGAAGGTCATCAACGCAGAGTGATGGAGAGTCTAGCAATACACTCAATTCACATAACTTTCTGTACGTCCAGAAGTCAGTCCTAGAAGGGCCAAAAAGTACAGTATCAATAATAAAGTCTCCAGCAATAAAGGCGGCAATAGTCACAACTACTACAGCAATTAGTGCCCTAATTATATGCCATCTTAGTGCTTCTAGATGTTCCAAAAAGGACATCTCGCCCTGATCACCATCACCAATTTGATCTAATGCCATTTATGATTTGAATAATGGAAATTGTTTCATCCACGTATTTACTTCGTTTTTCACTTCAGCAATTTTGGATGTATTGTCTTTGTTGGTGATTACTGTATCAATCAAGTCCACGATTTTCGTCATGTCAGCTTCTACAAGTCCTCTTGTGGTCACAGCTGGCGTGCCTATTCGCATCCCAGAAGTCACAAATGGGCTCTTATCATCATAAGGCACCATGTTTTTATTGACTGTAATATCGGCTTTAATAAGGGTGTTTTCAGCTTCTTTACCCGTAACACCCTTAGATCTAAGATCAATAAGCATCATGTGATTATCAGTACCACCAGAGATGACTTGGTAGCCTTTCTTTACAAAGGCATCTGCCATCACAGCGGCATTCTTTTTCACTTGCACTAGATAATTCATGTATTCATCCGTAAGAGCTTCACCAAAAGCTACTGCTTTCGCGGCGATGATATGCTCTAAAGGGCCTCCTTGTGTTCCAGGGAAAACACCCGAATCTAGTAGAGCACTTAACTTCTTGATTACTCCTTTAGGTGTTGTTAATCCCCAAGGGTTGTCTATATCATCTCTCACTAATATCATCCCGCCCCTTGGACCTCTTAGTGTTTTATGTGTTGTTGTTGTAATAATGTGGCAGTATTCCAAAGGATCGTTCAGCATTCCTCGGGCAATTAGGCCAGAAGGATGAGAAACGTCTGCTAAAAGAATTGCACCAACTTCATCAGCAATAGCTCTAAACCTCTCATAATCCCAATCCCTACTGTATGCTGATGCCCCAGCAATAATCATTTTAGGGTTTTTGGCTCTAGCCACTTCTTCCAGCTGGTCATAATCTATAAGACCAGTCTCTTTATCTACTCCGTAAAAGTTGGGCTTGTATAATTTACCAGAAAAATTCACAGTTGAACCGTGAGTTAGATGCCCACCGTGAGAAAGATCAAATCCAAGAATTTCATCACCAGCGTTGAGGCAAGCGAGCATTACGGCTGCATTGGCTTGAGCGCCAGAGTGAGGCTGCACATTGGCCCATGTTGCACCAAAAAGTTCTTTTGCTCGCTCTCTTGCAATGTCTTCAATCTGATCCACTACTTCACATCCACCATAATAGCGCTTAGAAGGGAGCCCTTCTGCGTACTTATTGGTCAAGATACTGCCAGCAGCATCTTGCACTTGCTGAGATACAATATTTTCAGAGGCGATTAGCTCTATTCCATCAATTTGACGTTTTTCTTCTGACTTTATTAAGTCAAAAATTTTCTGATCTTTTTGCATAGTTCAAAAATAGTTCGAATACTTCAAGGGAGTATACTGGATCAAGAAAATTGATGATTCGTTTGCATAGATTAGCGAACAATATGGGAGAGAAAATCATAGAGACTGATAGGTTGTACCTGGAGGAAGCCAGCTCAAATGATGACTTATTTTTCCTTGAGTTGCTAAACAGTCCAAACTGGTTGAAATTTATTGGGGATAGATCAATAAAATCAAGGAGTGATGCTGTCGGATATATTAGGAATAACTTGATTAAAAGTTATCAGGATCACGGTTTTGGCCTTTATAAAGTTTCGAGCAAACTAGAATTGAAATCGATTGGCATATGTGGTTTTGTAAAAAGGAGTTATCTGGAGTTTCCTGATATAGGCTTTGCAATTTTACCATCATATGAAGGTAAGGGCATTGCAACTGAGGCAGCAAAAGCCGTATTAGATTTTGGAGTCGTTCAACTTAGATTAACTGAAATTTTGGGAATAACCACTAAAGAAAATATTGGATCACAAAGAGTCTTGAATAAGATTGGATTGAAACACAAAAATTACTTTTGCCCACCAAATGAAAAGGAGGAGCTTATTCTATTCTCCAATAAGAAATAATCTTAAAAATGGCCAAACAGAAAACTGTGTTTTATTGTCAAAGTTGCGGGACAGAATCTGCAAAATGGGTTGGTAAGTGTCCTTCATGTAATGAATGGAATACTTATGTGGAAGAAGTTGTTTCTAAAGGAGGAAAAGAGCCGCTATCTTTTACTGCTGAAAAGAGTAAACCTATCAACATTTTGGATACTGCTGACAATTCTCCTCAAGGACGAATCTCTAGCGGAATATCAGAATTAGATCGTGTTTTGGGGGGAGGTATTGTGGATGGGTCTCTGGTTCTAGTAGGTGGTGAACCAGGTATTGGTAAGTCTACGCTCATGCTGCAAATGGCAGTTAAGTTGAAGCAAAAAGTGTTGTACATTTCTGGAGAGGAGAGTGTTGAGCAAATCAAAATGCGAGCAGATAGAATTGGGACAACTGCTGAGAATTGTTTTCTGTATGCAGAGACAAGTCTTTCTGCTGTACTTAGCCAATCAGAGTCTATGGATCCAGATATTGTCATTATTGATTCCATACAGACATTACATTCAGATAGAATTGAGGCTTCCATTGG